>JAADYX010000026.1 GCA_010092885.1 Chloroflexota bacterium
AGCGCGTGCTGATCGTCGGAGCGGGTGAGACGGGCACGCTGTTGGCCCGTGAGATGATCCGCCACCCGGAAGCGGGCATGAAGCCCGTCGGCTATCTTGATGACGACTCCAACAAGCGCGACCGGACCTTTGTCGGGTTTCCGGTGCTCGGCGCACTTGATGATCTCCCTGCCGTGGTCAAACGCCGGCAGGTTGACGAAGTGCTGATCGCCATGCCGTCCGCCAGTGGATCGGTGGTGCGCAAGGTCGTCGATCTGGCGCAGAAGGCCGATGTCCGCTACCGGATCATCCCTGGCATTTACGAGATCCTCAGCGAGAAGGTATCCATCTCACAGATCCGTGAGGTCGATGTGGAAGACCTGCTGCGCCGTGCGCCCGTCCAGCTCGATATGCAGCCCATCGCCGAGTACCTTGACGATCAGGTGGTGCTGGTTACGGGGGCGGCGGGCACCATCGGCTCGGAGATCGTGCGGCAGGTGACGCGCTTCAACCCGCGCAAGTTGATCCTCATCGACCACAATGAGAACGCGCTCTACATGATGCACCTGCATCTCCAGCGCACCTATCCCTATCTGGATTTTCTGCCGCTGGTAGCCGATATTCAGCGGCCTGAGAAGCTCGACCGCATCTTCCAGCGGCAGACGCCCGATGTGATCTTCCACGCGGCGGCACACAAACACGTGCCCTTTATGGACCTCAACCCGGATGAGGCCATTCTCAACAACGTGTTCGGCACACGCAACATGCTGGATATGGCCCTGCGCTACCGGGTGGAGCGTTTCGTCAATATCTCAACGGATAAGGCGGTGCGTCCCAGCTCGGTGATGGGGGCCTCCAAGCGGCTGGCCGAATACCTCGTCACACAGACCGCTTCACGCGTGAACGGCAGCCGCAATGCGTTTGTCTCTGTGCGCTTTGGCAACGTTTTGGGCAGCAACGGCAGCGTGATCCCGATCTTCAAAGAGCAGATCCGCCAAGGCGGCCCGGTGACGGTGACCCACCCGGATATGACCCGCTACTTCATGAGTGTACCGGAAGCCACCCAGCTTGTTTTGCAGGCGGGCAGCTTTGGAAAGAACGGCGCGATCTACATCCTCGATATGGGCGACCCGGTCCGCATCGTGGACCTGGCCTACGACCTGATCCGGCTCTCCGGGTTGGAGCCCGGTGAGGATATCCCCATTGAGTTCATCGGCAAGCGGCCCGGCGAAAAGCTCTATGAGGAACTACGCTATGAGGACGAGCATCCCGACGAGTCCGACCATGAGAAGATCCTGGTCGTACGCCCACAGCCGCTTCCTGAGGATTTCAACGACCATCTGGAAGCACTGCTGATCGCTGCCCGCATGAGCGATCCGGTGCGCATCCGCGAGATGCTGTGCAGCATGATCCCCGCCTACGAGGCACAGGCAGAGATCGCGTACGCCTACTAGGGGCTGTATACTCCCGAAGATGAATCGACGCAAGGAGTGAGAGCATATGGGTTTCTGGCAGGACAATCGCTTTGTGGTAACCGGCGGCTCGGGTTTTCTGGGGGGTTTTGTGGTGGATGCCCTCAGGCAGCGCGGCGCAGCCGATATCACCGTGCCACGCAGCGCCGAATATGACCTGCGCACACATGACGCCGTGCTCGCCCTGCTTGACGATGCGCAGCCAGATGTCATCATCCACATGGCGGCGGTCGTCGGCGGGATTGGGGCCAACCGCGAGCACCCGGCGGAGTTCTTCTATGACAACCTCATGATGGGCGTCCACCTGATGCATGAGGCGTGGCGGGCGGGCGTCAAGAAGTTCGTGACCATCGGCACCGTGTGCGCCTACCCGAAGTTCACGCCGGTGCCTTTCAAAGAGGACGACCTGTGGATAGGCTACCCGGAAGAGACAAACGCACCCTACGGCCTGGCAAAAAAGATGCTGTTGGTGCAGGGGCAGGCCTACCGCCAGCAGTACGGCTTCAAGGCTATCTACCTGCTGCCGACCAATCTCTACGGCCCGCGTGACAACTTTGACCTGGAGACCTCTCACGTCATCCCTGCGCTGATCCGCAAATTCCTGGAAGCCAAAGAGCGCGGCGACGATCAGGTGGTGGCCTGGGGCACGGGCTCCCCCACCCGAGAATTCCTCTACGTGGAAGACGCCGCCGAGGGCATCCTGCTGGCCACCGAACACTATGAGGACGACGAACCGGTCAATCTGGGCAGCGGCATGGAGATCAGCATCAAACGGCTGACCGAGCTCATTGCCGAACACACCGGCTTTTCCGGCGAGATCGTGTGGGATACTTCCAAGCCAGACGGCCAGCCTCGCCGCTCTCTGGATACCTCCCGCGCACGCGAGGCGTTCGGTTTCCAGGCCCAGACGGACTTTGAAGAGGGCCTCAAGCGGACCATTGGCTGGTATCAGGAGCACGCCACACAAAAGGCCTGAAACGCCCGGCCACGACCAGCCGCTGTATGTGATCCAATCCAGGTGGAGCAGACGATGACAAACACGGTGTGTATTCTGGGTGTACCGATGGACCTTGGTCAGGAACGGCGCGGCGTCGACATGGGGCCCAGTGCCATCCGGTATGCGGGCCTGCAGGAGCGGCTCGGCAGGCTGGGCTTCGAGACCCGAGACTGCGGCAATATCCAGGTACCCCTGGCCGAAGAGATCACCGATCCCTTTGATCGCGACGAGGAGACGGGCCGGGCCCGCCACCTCCCGCAGATTGCCCAGGTGTGCGCGGAGGTCTACGAGCGCGCGGTGCCGCTGGCCGCCGACCCGGACAACTACCTGATCTTCCTCGGCGGTGACCACAGCATCAGCATTGGCACGGTGGCCGCCGTCGCGCAGGACGAGTCGGTTGGCCTGGTGTGGGTTGACGCCCATGGCGACATCAACACACCGAAGACCACCCCCAGCGGCAATGTGCACGGCATGTGTGTTGCCGCCCTGCTGGGTGACGGGCCCCAGGTGCTGACGGATGTCGGCTACAGCGGCCCCAAACTCCGCCCCGAACAGGTCGCCATGATCGGCACGCGCGATCTGGATGCGCCCGAAAAACTGCGCCTGCGTGACAGCCGGATCGCGGTATACACCATGCGTGATATCGACGAGCATGGGGTCGCGCCGTTGGCCCGCGGCATCCTCGACCGCTTCACGATGGTCAAGCACATTCACGTCAGCCTTGATCTGGACGTGCTCGATCCGGCCATTGCGCCCGGAGTCGGTACGCCGGTGCCTGGCGGCCTCAGCTACCGTGAGGCCCACCTGCTGATGGAGCTGCTGGCTGACAGCGGCAAGGTGCGCTCGGTCGATCTGGTCGAGATCAATCCCATTCTGGATGACGGCAACAGCACGGGCCGCCTGGCCGTGGAGCTGGTCGCGACGCTGTTCGGCCAGCGCATCCTGTAGTGTGCAGCCGCTCAACGCCGCTGGCGCATCACCTCGAAGGCCAGCGCACCGACCGCCGCCGCCGTGCCCAATGACTGCGGGAAATCCGGACGCGCATAGGGGATGCGCAGCACCAGATCGGCCGCCTGCAAAAACGAGCGCGTGATGCCACGCTTCTCCCCGCCGATCAGCAAAAACAGCGGGGCGCGCAGGTCGGCATCATACAGCGATACGGCATCCTCAGTGAGGCCCGTCGCCGCGATGCGCAGACCGTGCACCCGCAGGTACTCGGCAGCTGCCTGCGGTGAGGCAGCGGTGGCAGTCGGGATCAATTCAGTGGCCCCGGCAGAGGCACGCACCACGATGCCGGTCTGCCAGTCACGCGGGCGGATGACCACGCCATCGGCCCCGGCGGCGTACAGCGCCCGGATCGCATAACCGGTGTTGTAGGGATCCTCGATTCCATCCAGCATGGCAATGAATCCGGCGGGCAGCAGATCGGCGAGGGGCAGCGTGCGCCGCGGCCCCGCCTCCGCAATGATGCCGCCGTGCGTGGTGCCCTGCGCCAGCGCATCGATCTGCGCCGCCGCAGCACGCTCCACAGGGATATCCGCCGCGCGCGCCGCCTTTTCAATGCGGGCGACCTGTGTATCCAGCTTGCCGGAGGCCAGCAGGATCCGCTCGATGGGGCGGCTGTTGGCCCGCAGCGCCGCCTCGACCGAGAGAGCCCCTTCTAGGATCACGTGACCGCCAAAAGGACCTTCAGCACGCCGGGGCGCTGGGCGTGCTCAAAGGCGGTTACTCCCTCGTCGAGCGGGTAGCGGGCGTCGATGAGCGCATCGGTGTGGATCAGGCCGCGGGCTAACAGCCGCAGCGCCGCCGGGAAAGGGCCACACCGCGAGACCTCCACGCTGATCTCGTCCACCACCAACCGCGTCAGGTCGGCCTCAGGCAGCCCGGCATACGTGCTCTTCAGGTGGAGCACACCGCGGGGTTTGACCAACTCCAATGCAGCAGCGAATCCGCCCTGCGACCCCGTGCAGTCGATCACAATGTCGGCGCTGTTGGGCGGCAGATCGCCCTCACCGACCGCATCAATCCCCCACCCGGTGACAAGTTCCGCCTGCCGGGCGTGGCGGCAGACCACGCTCAGCTCACAGCCCGTCAGCGCGACCACCTGTGCGGTCAGCAGGCCAAGTTTGCCCGCACCGATCAACACAACACGCTCGTGCGGGCTGATGTGCGTCATGTGCAGCGTTTGCAGGCCGGCAGCCAACGGCTCGACGAATACGGCCTGCTCATCGCTGACCGGGTCAGGGACGGGGTGCAGGTTCTCCGTGGGCAGCGTCAGGTAGTCGGCGAAGGCCCCGTCCTTGCGATCAATGCCCAACGTGACCCGGCTGGCTGACTGCGACGGAATGCCGCAGCGGGCGAACGGTTCATCCGGATCCGTGACGATGTTGATCTCGCCAACCACACGCTGCCCATCGGGCGTCTCCCCAACGAACTCGTGCCCCAACACACCACTGAACCCCATATACCCTTTGACCAGTTCCATATCCGTATTGCAGATGCCCGCCTGCCGCACCCGGATCAGAACGTCGCCGGGGGCAGGGTCAGGCTGCGGATAGGCCGGGTCAAAGTGGAGAGTCTCATCAAAGACGATTGCACGCACACCTAGCTCCTCTGAATTCCTCAACGCTCTCTGCGGATAATAACATGGCTCACCCGGATCTATGAGTATTGACACTTGTAACGATCATCCGGCAGGCAGATAATGCGGATGATATCTGTTGAGTCATAAAGGAGAAGCGATGTCGGTGGAACAGGCCCGCGAACTCATTGAAGCGGGTGAAAAAGAGGAAGCCCGGCGGCTGCTGCGTGAGCATCTCAGCTGGCACGACAAGGATGCCGCGGCATGGGGCATGCTGGCCATTGCTGCTGGGGATGGTGATGAAGCGCTGCAGGCGGTGCGCAAGGTGTTGGAGCTCGACCCGAGCAACAGTTGGGCCGCCCGCCGGCTGCGCCAGCTGGAAGCCAGCCAGCGGTACACCCTGCCCCACGAGGCCGATTCTGCGCAGAAGCAGGAAGTGGTCGCTGAGCGCATCGAGCAGATCGACGAGGACCTGCTGCGCCTGACCGAAGCGCTGGAGGCCCTGCGCACCTACGAGATGGAATCCGACCGGCAGGACCGCCGCCAGGCCGGTCTGCTGCCGGTGCTGGTTTTTGTCGGCACGCTGCTCGGTTCGCTGTTGGGTCTCACCGCCGACTTCGGCGAGACGCTTTCCACTGTCCAGGAACTGCGCTCGGTGACCTTCCCACGGCTGTGTGTGGTCGGCAGTTCCACCATTCTGGAAGAGGGATTGGGCATGTCCGTGGACTGGAAAGAGGAATTCGAGGGCATAGAGAACGTGAACGTGGCCCTGCGGGCTATCGGTTCCACGGCAGGTGTGGACGAGGCTGCTGGCGGCGAGTGCGTGCACGTACTGGCCATGTCCGAGCCGATGACCGACAGCCAACAGGAGACTCTGGCCGAGGCGGGTGTGCAGATCACCTGTGCGGCGGAGATCGGCTACGACGTGATCGGCTTCGTGACGGACAGCAACAACGTCAGCACGACGGAGATCTCGCTGTTGGGCGGTGTCCTCAACGGGCAGATCCAGCAGTGGGGTGAGATCGGCGGCTCCATCGGCCAGCCGGTCACCGTGCTGGCCCGGCGCGGATCCGGCACAACAGAGTATGTGCTCTGCCAGGTGGCCGGCTACTGTGAACGGATCGGCGGGCAGGAATTCCCCCCGGCAGCCAACTACGTTGAATGCGACTCCAACGAGGACTGTCTGGACAAAACGTTGACCACGCCCGGCGCACTCTACTGGACCTCGGCATCATGGATCCGCGCGCAGCCTTCCGAGTATATCACGCCCCTCGGCTTCCCCGATCGCGCCGATGAGGGCGTCATCAACCCGTTGGATGAGGACTTCAACGTACGCAACTATCCGTCCTCACTGGTGCGTCCGCTGTACATGTACGTGGTCGACAACGGCACGGGCAGCCCACGCCAACTGGAACTGGCAGAAAGCTGGCTGCGGTATGTCCGCGGCCTGCGGGGCCAGCAGATTATCGAGGGCTACAACTTCTACAATCACTTCAACCGCCCGGCTGACCTCATCCCCCCCCTGCCGGAAGGGTTCACCTTCCCGCTGGGCGAGCCACGCCAGATCTGCCGGTAGGCGGTGCTCGCAGAGCAAGTATATTAACGTTTCCTTAAAATACCTCCCCTGGGCGTTGACTTGTCCGGGGGAGGGTGCTATACTTTTCACTGATTTGGGAAAGACTTAACAAACTCCATCCACTAACACAAGTGCATAACGTGTAGCCTCGCTTGCAAACCCTCCATTGGGATTGCGGCCGCGGCCCAGTTAACCGCCAGTCGAGCCACGACTGGTTTCCCACATTATTGAATGGCCCAAAGTGAACAACCAGGCTTGTGATAAACACAGCAGGCCCAATGCCGTCAGGAGAAATCAATGAGCGACCAACCGACCACCAACCTTGGGCCTGATGGCCCGGCTGTCGTGCCGATGGGGATCGGGACGTGGTCTTGGGGGGATAGTCTCTTCTGGGATTTCAACCAAGGTGACTACACCACGGAGGATATTGGGCGTGCCTTCCAAGCGAGCATTGACGCGGGCATCACGTTGTTTGATACGGCTGAAGTCTACGGAAACGGTCAGTCCGAGCGTATTCTCGGCGACTTGGTGAGGAAGTCCGGGCGTGACGATCTGCTCGTGGCGACCAAGTGGTTCCCGTATCCATGGCGTTTCTTCGCCAAACAGTCGATTCCCTCAACCCTGCATGATAGCCTGGACCGGCTGGGCGTGGAGCATGTCCAGTTGTACCAGGTGCACTGGCCGTTCCATACGGCGGCCATCGCCACGGTGATGGAGGGTATGCAGATCGCGGTGGAACAGGGCCTCACACGCCAGATCGGCGTCTCCAACTATGACCTGTACCAGACCCGGCGGGCACAGGTCTACCTGCAGGAGATGGGGCTGAGCCTAGCAGCTAACCAGATCCAGTACAGTCTGGTCAACCGGGAGATCGAAAAGAACGGCCTGCTGGAACACTGTCTGGAAAGCAACATCACCGTCATCGCCTACAGCCCGTTGGCCCAGGGCATGCTGACGGGCAAATACACACCGGATAACCCACCCGGCGGCGCACGGCGCACCCGGTACGGTAAGTCCTTCCTGACCCAGATAACGCCGCTGATCGCCCTGATGGAAGAGATCGGGCGCTCACACGGGGGCAAAACGCCCGCCCAGGTCGCCCTGAACTGGGTGATCGCCAAGGGCGCGGTGCCCATCCCCGGCGCGAAGAACCTGGGGCAGGCGGAAGAAAACATTGGTGCACTCGGCTGGTCGCTTGCTCCTGAGGAAGTGGCCGCCCTTGATAAGGCTACTGAAGCCTTCTGATTTGTACTCAGTCACTCTGCGGATAGTCCTATGAATATCGCCGACTTGGAAAACATGACCCTGACGGAACTGCGCGAACTGGCTCGCGAGCTGGATATCGCCGGATACAGCCGTCTCAAGAAAAACGACCTCATCCTCGAACTGCTGCGCCACAAAGCGGAACAATCCGGCTATGAGCTGCGCGGTGGCGTCCTGGAAATCATCGATGACGGGATCGGATTCCTGCGGGCACGCAACTACCTGCCCGGCCCGGATGACATCTACGTCAGCCAGACCCAGATCAAACGGTTCAGTATGCGGACCGGAGATATGGTGATCGGGCAGGTGCGTCCCCCGAAAGATACGGAGAAGTACTACGGCCTGCTGCGGGTGGAAGCCATCAATGGCAACGACCCGGAATCTTCCAAGCGCCGCCCGTACTTCGAGCATCTGACCCCGATCTTCCCGGAAGAACGCTTCGACCTGGAAACGCTGCCACACATCATCTCCACGCGCATGCTCAACCTGATCGCGCCTATCGGGCGCGGCCAGCGCGGCCTGATCGTCAGCCCGCCCAAAGCGGGTAAGACCACCGTGCTCAAGGAGATCGCCAATGCGATCAGCGAGAACTATCAGGATGTGCACCTGATCGTGCTGCTGATCGGTGAGCGCCCGGAGGAGGTCACCGACATGGACCGCTCCGTGGACGCCGAGGTGATCGCCTCAACCTTTGACGAAACGTGGCACAACCAGGTGCGCGTCAGTGAAATGGCGCTCGAACGGGCCAAGCGTCTCGTGGAAACCGGGCGCGATGTGGTGATCCTGATGGACTCCATCACGCGGTTGGCACGGGCCTATAACCTGGTGGTTCCACCCAGCGGACGCACCCTGACCGGCGGTATCGATCCCTCGGCCCTGTACCCGCCGAAGCGCTTCTTTGGGGCGGCCCGCAACATCGAAGAGGGTGGATCCCTGTCGATCATTGCGACCTGCCTTGTCGATACCGGCTCCCGCATGGATGACGTGATCTATGAGGAGTTCAAGGGTACGGGCAATATGGAACTGCACCTCTCCCGCAAGATGCAGGAGCGGCGCGTCTTCCCTGCCTTTGATATCGAGCGCTCCTCCACACGGCGTGAAGAGCTTCTGCTCGGCCCGGATGTGGTGCAGCGCGTGTGGCTCATGCGCCGTATGGTCGGCCAGATGATGTCCCCACCACCCAACGGTGCCGGTATGGACCAGGTAGAAGCTACCTCCGCGCTGGTTGACCAACTTCGCAAGACGGATACCAATATGGAATTCTTGGAGATGCTGACGATGTAGGGGCTAGGCTTTGGGGGCTTCGTCCGGCAGGTGATGCGGCACCATCACCACGAAGGTTGTGCCCTCACCGGGCACGCTGGTGACATCAATAGAGCCGTGCATCATCTCGACAAAATGCCGGGTGATCGTCAGCCCCAGGCCCGTGCCGCCGTACTGGCGTGTGGTGGAAATATCGGCCTGCGTGAAGGGCTCGAAGATCTTTGCCTTCTGCTCCTCGTCCATTCCGATGCCTGTATCCTTGATGGCAAACCGCACCGAGCCGTTCTCACGTTCCACCGTAAGCGTGATCGAACCCTCCTCGGTGAACTTGGCCGCATTGCTCAACAGGTTGATCAGCACCTGGCGCAGCTTGGCCTTGTCGCTGACGATCTCGCCGACGGGTGATTTTTGCTCCACAGTGAAGTTGTTGCGCTGCTTTTCCATCAGCGGATCAATCGTTGCCCGCACACTGTCCAGCAGGTCATCGCCATCGAACGCGAGCACTTCCAGCTCCATTTTGCCCGCCTCGATCTTTGACAGATCAAGCACATGCTCGATGAGGGCTTGCAGATGCTCGGCGTTTTGTTCCAGCCGCTCCAACCGGCCGCGTTGGTTGTCGGTCAGGGGCCCGTAGATGCCGTTGAGCATCAGATTGGTGTAGCCCATAATCGCGCTGAGGGGCGTGCGCAGCTCATGGCTGATGTTCGCCAGGAACGCGCTTTTGGCCCGGCTGGCGTTTTCAGCCTCTTCCTTTGCCCGGGCGAGCGCGGCTTCGGTCTCCTTGCGGGCGGTGACATCATGCAGCAGCACCACCCGGCCGGAGACCCGCCCTGAGCGGTGCCGCAGCGGGGAGACACGCAGATCAAAGACCCGATTATCCGGCAGGGTGATCTCCGCTTCAACCGGGCCCTCGGTGAAGGGCTCCCAGATGTGTTTGTAGGCTGCCAACGCCTCGTCGAGGGGTTTGCCGACCACAGCCTCCGCTTTGAGCTTCAGCGATGCGCATGCGCTCGGGTTGATATCCACGATGCGGTTCTGCTCGTCAAGGACCAGCACCCCATCCGAGACGTTGTGCACCACCAGATCGTGGGCCACCGGCATAATATCCAGCAGCTTGAAGCGGGTGATCCCGTAGACGAGCATAATGCCGGAGGCCAGGAAGAGCAGCGCGGAGGGATCGTAGGGTGCAATGGGGTTCAGCCCACTGATGTAAAGGATATTGCCCACGAAGGGGATCAGGGCGGCGCCAATGAGAGTCGTGGTCTGGCCCTGGTACAGTGCAGGCGCACGCAGCGCGGAGACCAACAGCACGATGCTGCCCACCACGATCATGCCGTAGTTGTACACCACCCAAAACCAGAAGCCTACCCCGTAGACTTTTTCCGTCACGATCAGGCCGTTGGCCTCACCGAGTGTGTAGCTCTGGTAGACGAGTTCATGTTGGTTGACGAACAGTACCAGGATCCACATCACGACGGGGACGGTCAGCAGCGCGATGATGGTGCGGCGGTTCAGGTAGCGCGAAAGCGGCGTGTAGGCCAACACAAAGATAGGCCACAGCGCGACCGTCCCGGCAATGCCCAGGTACTCCACGCGCAGCATGACCATCTTCCAGGGCATCTCTGTGTTGAAGTACCCCAGCAGGTATCCCAGCGCCCAAATCCCCGTGAAGACAAGCAGCAGCGCTGCCGGGGCCGCGCCCCGGGCCGGGCGGAATCGCCAGGCGTAGGCAGCGGTCGCCCAGGAAATGAGCATGCCGCCGAGATACAGAATCGCGAATGGGGTAAACTGCCACACGAGAGTCCTCCAGACAACTGATATAACAATTGTAACCCGCGCCCCGGGGCCCGCCACCATTTGAACCTGGTTTGATCGCGAATGTCAGCCAGGCGGGTGTTTTCCACCGAGCGCGCTTCGGCGTACAATAGCCATATGATGAAACGACTCCTCCCTGTGATCGTCCTACTGCTGGCGGCATGCATTGAGGTGGAGCCCGTCCTCCAACCGACGCTGACCGCCTCAGTAACCCCCACGCCGGATGTCGCCATGCTGGCCACACAGACGGCCGCGGCACGCCCCACCGACCTGCCCACGGCCACCCCCACCATCACCCTAACGCCGCCCGTACTCGTGACACCGCCGACCTCGGTGGTGATCTCCATCACCCCGACGCTGCTGCCGACAAGCACCCCGCGACCGGCAGGTTCGCCCTCGCCGACGCTCAACCTGCCCACCCTCGACCCGAGTGTGACCATACCTCTCACGCCGGGCACTGCTGGCCCAACCCCCACCCTCCCGGTGACCGTAACGCCCTACCCAACACCGGTGGGGTACGTCACAAGCCTGATCGCCACTCCGAACACGCGTCTGCCCGGCGGTGCCCCATTCGACCTGATATGGCAGTCCAGCGCCCCGGATGGCAGCCTGCAGCTGTGCCAGGAGATCCCGGGCGCGGAGCAACCGGACTGCCAGAACGTCTCCCCCAACGGGAGCCGCCAGTTCACGGTGCCCGACGGCGAGATCCGCGCCACACGCCTGAGCCTGATCGTACAGGTTGATAACAATGCGCCGGAGGCCATGGCCTTGGCTGTTGGCGAACCCTGCGAGCATCCCTGGTTTTTTGGTTCACTGCCGCAGGCCTACTGCCCGCAGTCCGAACCGCTGAACACGGGCGGTGCCGCGCAGTTCTTCCAGCGGGGGATTATGGTCTACGTCGGCACCTTGGACCGGATCCTCGTCCTGCACACGGCTACCGGCGGCCCGCTTTGGGAGATCTATGAGGACACCTGGGACGATTCACAGCCCATCGATGACCCCGGCATCGTACCGCCGGAAGGCTTCTACCAACCGCAGCGCGGCTTCGGGCAGATATGGCGCGACAACGAAGACCTGCGCTTCCGGCTGGGTTGGGCTACCGATCCGGAAGGCAGCATCGCTGCGGACTACCAGTGCGACCGGTTGGATGAGGCCTGCTATCTGCTCGGACCGGGCCAAGTTTTCCGGCTGGAGCCGGACGGCGAGGCGTGGTCGGTGGTCACACCCTAAAAACCGGGGGGTCTCCAGTTGAGTCCGTTTTGGGCATCTGTGCTATAGTGAACAGGTGAAAAACAGCGCTTAACCAACCGGCAAGGAGTTTTCTCGACAATGTTCAACAAACGGATCTGGGTACTTGCTGTAGTCATGCTGCTGCTTGGGGCGATCGCCTGCGGCAGCGGTGTAACGGGCTCTCCGGATACCGGCCTCGGGACCGGTGCCACATTGGAGGTCGTCAATAACGGCACAGTGGATATCTGCTATGTGTATATCTCACTGCCGACCGATACGACCTTTGGTGAAGACAAGCTTGGCGCCGTTGAGGTCATCAGCACAGGGGCCTCACGCTCATTCGAGGTTGCGCCCGGTGAATATGATATTCGTGCTGAGTCATGTGGCGGCGATTTCACGGAGGAGTATGGATACTCGATCAACGGCACCACAAACTGGTCCGTTGCATTGACCAATTGATCCAACCCGATCAGGCCAACTGGACAGATCCCCGTGTGCGGTTACCCTTGTAATCAGGCACCAGGCCTGTCCAGTTTATGATAATCCCCCCGGCACACCGAATATGATGGCGAGGGAAATATGCCGATCACTGTCAAGTGGCACACACCGGAGTCGGTTATCGTGGTGTACACCCCGGGCTGGGATTGGTCAGACTTCGCACAGAGCGGACGCGATCTGCGCGCCCTGCTTGACGAGGCCACCGGCACCACACCGATCATCATTGATGTGAGTGACATCGGGCGCATGCCAACCGGATCATTCAGCAGCCTGCCAAGCGTCGCACAGAAATCACCGTTGTTCTGGCACCCAAACGCCGGGCGCGTGATCGTTGTCGGGCCGGATTCCATGGTCCGCACGGTTGGCACTGTCTTCCGCAAGGTATTCGCCGAGCAGGCGGAACGCATGACCTATGTCGACACATTGGAGCAGGCCGAAGCCCTGATCGCCGAGGACCCCACCGAATGAAGCACCTGACCCTGTTGGCAGCCGCATTCCTTTTCGTGGCCTGCGCCACGACGGAAACGCCCACCCCAGAACCGGTGACGGAACCCACCGCTGAGCCTTCACCAACGCCACAGCCGACCGACATGGAGTCTGACCGTATGCCTGATGCTGACGTGCTCTTCGTGACTGCCACCCAACAGGATGATGGTACTTGGCGCTTTGACGTAGAGGTCGAGCATCCGGACACAGGCTGGGAGGACTATGCCGACGGGTGGGATGTGGTCCTGCCGGATGGGACCGTGGTCAAGCCGGACCCGGAGTCGCCGTTCACCCGGCTGCTGCTGCACCCGCATGAGAACGAACAGCCCTTCACCCGCAGCCAGTCAGGCATCGTGATCCCGGAGGGGGTCACGACTGTCACCGTCCGCGCCCATGACATCGTGGACGGGTTCGGCGGGCAGACGGTTGAGGTCGACCTGACGCAGACCGAGGGCGAGAATTTCGAAGTGATCAGCAGCTGAACGACCGGAGAAGCATGGTGACGAATATACCGGGCAGCCTCAGGCGGCTCGGCGCCTACAGCATCGATCCAATGGGTTGGGCTCATGTTTACCAACCTGGCAGTAGCAGCCTACCTGATCGTCAACGGTGGCCAGCGCACCATGCATGATTTCGCAGCCGGCACCCAGATGGTACCTACCGGATAGGTCATCAGTGCTCCTGCAACCCCTGCACACCGTATAACAGTACCGGCACCAGATTGTTCACGGCCTGCTCGCGTGTGGGCCGGCTGGCCCGTGGCAGGCGCGCCCAATCGACAGCCGCCCCCACAATCGCCCAACTGACCGTGGTCGCGATCATGCGGCCCATCTCGTTTGCGTGGCAGGCACCATATGGCGAGGCCCACTCCATCAACACGTCGATCACCGTCGTCTGCACGGGCAGCAGCCGCGATGTAATGCCCGGTTGGTGCGGTGCTGCACAGGCCCTGCCGTGCGTTTCAAAATGGGTGAAGATCACCCCAGCCAGCACCCGCAGGCTCTCCGGCCCGACCGCCTCGTCGGCATCCAGCCGCTCGGCCAGCTGTGCACGCAGCTCATCCTGCACCACCGCGTGGAACAGATCATCCTTGTCGCGGAAGTGTGCGTAGAACGTGCTGCGGTTGACCATGGCCTCCTCGGCAATGTCCTTCACCGTGATCGCGTCCAGCGCCTTTTCCGCCAGCAGATCCTTCATAGCATTTTTCAGCAGCATCTGACTGCGTACCACGCGCAAATCCGACATTCTGTGCCTCCTGTGGTTTATCCATCACAACCCGTGCATTGTTGGTTGATGTGGGCTGGCTGCCTGCCTACAATGGTATTCGACACGTGATGGAAAAGCAACGTCTGTAGGAGAAATCAACCATGAATATCGTCTTGTGGGTTGTACAGGGGCTGTTGGCCATCGTCTTTCTGATGGCAGGCGGCATGAAGCTCATACGTTCACGCCAGGATATCATCGACAGCGGGCAGGATTGGGCTGAGCACTACCAGGAAGGGTTCATCAAAGCCATTGGGGTGGCTGAGGTCCTGGGCGCGGTCGGTCTGGTGGTTCCAGCCCTCACAGGGATTCTGCCGGTGCTCACGCCGCTTGCGGCGGCCGGCCTCGTCGTGATCATGATTGGCGCGGCCGTCGTCCATATCCGGCGCAGTGAGGTTGTGCCCTTCGCGATCATGAACAGCGTGCTCGGTCTGGCTGCGGCCTTTATCGCTGTGGGCCGCTTTGTGCTGGTCCCCGTGCTCTAAGTGACCGGTCCATCTCAGCACGAAGGGCCTGTGCCACACCTGCCACACGCGGATGGCTCATGATCGACTCGTGGTAGCCGGGCACCTCTACCACACGCAGCTCCCCGGTGACCCGGCTGCCCCACCCCAGCGTCTCGTCGTGCGGGGTGCCGATCAACTGCGTCCTGGCACGTATTAGGGTCAGCGTACCGGGATAGGGTTCCGGGTCGTACGCTTCCGACGCCTTGCGGTGCGCGATCCGGATCTGCGTGAGACGGTGCTTGTACGCCGCCTGCTGCGGATCGCGCCCCAGGGCCAGCCGCATCGCCCCGGCCAAGCGTGATCCCCACAGCCGCAGATAGTTAATCTGCTGCGGCCAGGGCATCACGAACAGATTGGTGATATGCATGTGGGCCTTCATCAGAGAACGATACAGCCACCGGGTACGCGGCGGATGCTCGCGGAAGGCGGCAATATGCGCCGGCGCGTAGGTATCCAACAGGGCGAGGACCGGCACCTGTTCCCCGGCGGAAAGCAGACGCCGCCCGACCTCAACCATCACCAGGCCGCCGAACGAATACCCTGACAGAAAATACGGGCCCGTAGGCTGCACACGTCGGATAGCAGCGATGTAGTCTGCGGCCGTCTCATCCATGCTGGCGTAGGGTGGATAGTCACCCGCCATGCCGCGCGCCTGCAATCCGTAAAACGGTTGATCCGGTCCGAGGGCCTGCGCCGGTTCGGTGAGAACCAGCGGCCCGCCGCCCACCCCGGTGCTGCAGAACAGATTCGGGCGGTCACCCATCGTGTTGACAGGAACCAACGGCGAGAACCCTGACTCGCGCCCTGCTTCAATGGCGCGTGCCATGCCAGCAACAGTCGGATGATCGATGAAGACGGACAGCGGCAGGCGGACACCGAGCGCGGCTTCCACCCGAGCCAGCAGGATCACCGCCAGCAGTGAATGGCCGCCCAGATCGGTGAAGCGCGCTGATACACTGACCTCCGGCACACCAAGCACGTCCGCCCACAGCTCGACCAGCCGGACCTCCAGAGCCGTGCGGGGCACATCGGCCGCAGCGACCGCCACACCCGGATCAGGGAGGGCGGCCCGGTCGACCTTGCCATTGGGGGTCAGAGGCAGCCGGTCAAGCGGGATGATCGCATCGGGCACCATATAGCCCGGCAGGCGGTCAGCGAGCGCGAAGCGCACACCCTCGGCGGCGGGCTGGCCACCAGTGATGTAGGCTACCAGCCTGCCGCCGCGAGCAACCACCGCAGCCCCGGCCACGGCAGGCAGGTCGCGCAGCGCCGCTTCGATCTCACCCGGTTCAATGCGATACCCGCGCACGCTGATCTGGTGATCGGTGCGCCCACCCAGATCGATATTGCCATCCGGCAGCCAGCGTGCCCGGTCGCCGGTGCGATACGCCGTCGCTGAGGCATCCATCGGATCGGAGATGTATTTGCCCTCATTGAGTGCTGCCTGCCGGTAGCGCGACATGCCCGGCGCGCTCACAACCAGCTCCCCCGGCACGCCGACCGGGACGGGCTGCCCACGCTCGTCGAGTATCATGGCCCGTACGTTTGGGATCGGTTTGCCGATCGGTGCGTGCGGCAGCCGGTCGTGGGCCTCGTTGGGCACGTACCAGGTGATATCCGCCACCTCCGATGTACCGTAGAGGTTGTAGAGCACAGCGTGGGGCATCTGCTGCGCGAAGTCCTGTGCCAGAGCGCGCGGCAGCGGTTCGCCGCTGCTGATCCACATCCGCAGGTCGGGCAAACGGCCCGCCAGATCCGGATAGAGGGTCAGCATGGCGCGCAGCAGGGAAGGCACCAGCAGGATGCGCGTCACACGGTGGCGCGCCAGATCGGCGACGAGGCCGTGTACCTCACGCACAGCGTCGTCGTCGATGATCGCAGCGGGCACGCCCGCAGGTACAGCGACCGTGACCTGCCAGATGAAGTCCTGGAAACTGAGGTTGGACTGCTGTGCCACGACCTCATCCGGGCCGTAAGGGTAGGCCTGCCACAGCCAATGCGCACCGATCACGATCTGCCGGTGCGGCACAACCACGCCCTTCGGCGTGCCGGTGGAGCCGGACGTGTAGATGATATAGGCTGTATCATCCGGACCGGAACGCACACCCGGATTGTGATCGGGTTGAGCGGCGAGGCGCCCGGAATCCAAGATGAGCGTGGGCAGCACAGGATCAGGGTGTGAGCCGAGTATCATCCTCAGGCCCGAGTCGCCAACCATCAGCGCGATGCGCTCCGACGGGTAGCCGGTGTCCATCGGCACGAACGCCGCCCCTGCCTTCAGCACACCGAAAAGCGCGGTCACAGCATCGATACCGCGTGGCAGGTGAAGCCCAACCACGTCGCCCGGACCGATGCCTTCAGCACGCAGCAGGTGCGCGATGCGGTTAGCACGGTCATTGAGGGCACCCAGGGTGCGTACTGCATCCCCATGCAGCACGCTGGGGGCGTCGGGCGTTCGCGCGGCCTGTTCTTCCAGCAGATCGACGATGGTCCGGTCAGCGGGATAGGGCCGGTCGGTGGCCCTCCACGCAACGAGGATCTGCTGCGCTTCGTCTTCAGTCAGGAGGGGCAGATCCCCGATCGCGGCATCTGGCTGGTCTAAAGCGGCCAACAGCAGACGCTGCCAGCGTCCGGCAATCCGTTCCACAGTCTCCGGATAGAAGCGGTCCGCGTTGGCCGCAAACCAGCATGTGAATGTATCACCGGTATCGAAGATCTCCAGGGCCACATCAAAGGCCGTGTGTTCGACGCCGACCAGTAACGGTGATGCCAGGGCATCGCCGAGCGTAAAGTCCTCCGGGGCATGCTTGAGGGTCAACATCGTCCCGAACAGCGGCGTGCTCCCCAGGTCGCGGTGGGCAGCAGCCGACCGCACCAGCTGCTGGAATGGCAGCTCCGCGTGATCTAACGCGCCCAACACCGAAGCGCGGACCGCGTCAAGCACATCAGCAAAGGACATATCGCCCCTGATCCGGGTGCGCACCGGCACAGGGTTGACAAAAAAACCGACCATGTCCGCTGTATCCGGATGGGAACGACCGCCGGTCAGGGTGCCGGTCACAATGTCGGGCCCGGCTCCACAGCGGTGCAGCAGTACCTGCCAGACCGCCATCAACACGGTGAAGGGGGTGGTTTTTGCTGCGGCGGCAGCCTGCCGCACAGGACCGGCGGGCAGGCGCAGCTGGTGGGCATAAGCCTGCCCGGTCGGCTGGGCGGGCTGGGGCAGATCGGCGGGCAGGGTCGATGGAGGGGGCGCGTCTACAAGTGTGTCTGCCCAGTAGGCTTCGAGTTTCTCGCGCTGTTCGCCCGTCATCCGTTCGCGCTGCCAGGCGGCGGCATCGGCGGCCTGCACCCGCGGCGGCTGAGATGGTGGGTCCTCACCGCGCAGGAGAGCCTCGTAGGCCAGTGCCATATCGCGGTAGAAGCCCGGCAGCGAGAGTCCGTCCATGACCAGACTGTGGACCAGC
>JAADYX010000197.1 GCA_010092885.1 Chloroflexota bacterium
GAACCCGCTGAGCTGATCGCCGCCCTCGACCGGGTGCGGCTGGTGCTCAACCATGCCGGGCCGTTTGTGCAGACCGCGCCGCTGATGGTCAGCGCGTGCCTCGCGGCGCGCACCCACTACCTCGACATCACCGGCGAGCTCCTTGTATTTGAAGACAACTACCTGCGTGATGAGAAGGCGCGGGCGAACGGCATCGCGATTATCTCCGGCGTTGGCTTCGATGTGGTGCCGACCGACTGCCTGGCGGTCTACGTCGCTGATCAGGTGCCGGATGCCACCCACCTGGCCATCGCCTTTGCCACGCGGATCGCGTCCAGCAGTGGCACCGTGCTCTCGTCGTTGGGGTCGGTTGAGTCGGTGGGTATGGTGCGCCGGGTGGAGGGCCAGTACACCGAATTCCCGATGGGCGAGGGGGTGCGCACGGCGACCTTCCCGCAGATCGGTGAGCGCCAGGTGATGCCCATCCCGTGGGGCGATCTGGCCACCGCCTACCGGGCGACCGGCATCCCCAACATCACCACGTATATGGCCCTGCCGCCCCGCATCATCAACACGGCCAAGGCTGTCGGCGGCCCTGTGCGGGCACTGCTGCGCGGCGGCCCGCTGCGCGATCTGGCTGTGCGGTGGGTCAAGAACAACGTATCCGGGCCCGACGAATACACACGGCAGACGACGCGCAGCTACGTGTGGGCCCAGGCCGCCGGTGCGTCTGGCCAGTCGGTGGAGGCCTGGTTGGAGACGATTGAAGCCTACCGCATGACTGCGGAAGCCAGCCTCAACGCGGTAGAGAGGGTCCTTGCGGCCGGTGACCTCAGCGGCACCCTGACGCCCGCGCAGGCCTTCGGTGCTGACTTCGTGCTCGACCTGCCGGAGACCACCCGCTACGACAGCCTCCCCTCCTGAATCAAAACGAGGCGACCGGTTGGGCCGCCTCGCTGATGTCGAGTATCGGGTTACTTCTTCGCGCGGGCCCTCTGGCTGCGGCTCTTTTCGCGCCGGGCCTCCGGGCCGTACATCTCGTCGTATGCTTCGCGCGTGTAGTGCACCCGCCCCTCCTTGAACAGAAGACCGTCTTCCTTGGCCTCGTCGATCAGGCGGCGCAGTTTGCTGCGCCCGATCCCGAGCTTATCGGCCAGGGCCTTCTGCGTCATCCTAGGATCGTCCTCGAAACTGTCCAGGATTGACTGTATCAGGAGCTGGTCGTCGGTCTCGTATTTGCCGTTCTCTTGGAGGTCGATTGTTCCCGCTGGGACGGCTACCGGGACTGCCTCCTGAGCGATGGCCTGGGGGGCTGGTGTCGGCTGTTTTTTTTTGGGTACTTCGATCTGCGGCGCGGGCTGGGGCTGCGGGGCTGCAGCAGGCTGGCTGCCGGTATGGCTGCCATTGCTGCCGGAACCAAGAGACGCCGTGACCCGCTCCTCAAGCTGCCTGAACTGCTGCTGGAGCGTCTTGGCGCGCTCTTCCAGCTGGATGCGTTCTCTCTGGTCATCCAGACGGACGGCTTCCTTACGACGGTTGCCCCACAGGGACGTCTCTTCCAGCTGTGCCTCGTTTTCCACATTGATCAGCGCGACCTCAACATCGTGTTGGGCCTCGCGGCGCAGCAGCGCCTCACGGATCGCGAGCTTGCGGGCATGCCGCCGCACGCGTCGTGAGTTCTCAACGGAGCGATCCACCTTGCTGGTGGCCTTCTCCCAGGTGTACACATAGGTATCCCACCCGGAACCGATCAGCGCGGCCAGCAGCGCAACACGGAAGACGATGCCAACCGCCCCCTCATGCTGGAAGCCGATGATAGCCAATGCGGCATACATCACCAGCGCAGTCAGACCGTAGCGCGCTTTGATCTCCGGGGAGGCTTTCTTGTCAAATTCGAGCAGCAGCCAGTTTGAGAAGAGTACACCCTCAATCAGAAAGACGGCTGAGAACTTCATGAAGAACAACAGAAGGGGATTCTGGATGTCGCTGAACAGCTCCGTCGCCACGATCCACGTTGCCGGGCCCGTGATGGCGATGCTGGCGATTTTCACACCCCAGTCTATTGCCTTTTGGATATTTTTATACATTCCGGTACTCCTCGCCCTCAAGGGGGCGTTGTCGCCAGCAAACTGCCGGACGGGAGACCAGACCGGCAGCTATGGTGTAGATGTTTCCAGGTGTTCCAATAACCGCTTCATTGGATAGGAGTCTACAGGATGGTGCGCGGTTTCACCACAATTTCATCGGATCTATCGTTGATCCTATTAGCGGGCTGCACCACCTAATGATTGTGCATACTGTGCCACCAGCGGATGCAGGGTGAACAGCGAACGCTGCACCCGGTCGATGAGGGCGGCCCGGGCCAACCGCTGCAGATGGGCTCGGGCCTCGTCGCGCTGCTGCGGGTCACGGGTGGTCAGGTTCCAGACGCGGGCGGCAGCCTCCAGGGTGAAGGGGCCCTCCAGCTGGGCCAGTTGGGCCAGGCGGGCCTGCCGCCGGGTGGGCATGACCTCCACCGTCAGGCCGAAGGCCGCGTACAGCCGCCGGTCGCGTTCGTCGATGGGCAGTGATGGATCGCTCAGATCGATGCCCGCGCGGTCCAACGAGCCGAGCATGCGCCGCCAGGATTTGCCCGCCCGGATCCGCGCGCCGATCGTCTTGATGGCCAGCGGCAGATAGCCCAGCCGCCAGTTGATCTCCGCGACGATGGGGCGCGGTGCGTCGTTGTCACCCGACCAGCGCTCCAACAGAGACGCGGCCTGATCGGGGTACATCACGCCCAACAGCCGTTCGGCACCGGCCAGCGCAGCCACGTCCGGCAGGCGGGTGGTTACCAGCGTCATGCAGCCGGGCCCGCCGACATCCAACAGCCGCAGGTGGTCGGCATCCCAGATATCGTCGAGCACGAGCAGGCAGCGGCGCAGCATCAGCCGGTCGCGCAGGGCTGCCGCTCGCGCTTCCAGGTCGAGCACCTGCCACAGCTGCGCCCCGATATCGAGCGCGTTGGCCCACGCGGCCTGAATGCCGTGCAGGGTCGGGTTAGGGCCCACGTTCGCCCACAGCACCCCATCGGGATAGGCGTCCAGTACGGAAGCCTCGCGGCTGGCGGCAACGGCCAGCGTCGTTTTGCCGATGCCGGACAGGCCGCGTACGGAGCGCACCGCAGTGATGCGCTGCCGCCCGTTGACCAGCAGGTCACACAGGTCGGCCAGTTCAGCATGGCGGGTCACATGGAAGACGGGCAGCATAGGCACCAGATGGGACGCCTCTGCCTCAATGAGTGTTGCCTGAGCAGCGTCGTAGCCGCTCCCAAGCAGATGGTCATTCATGGGGCACAGTATAACAAACCTTACAATGTTGACCAGATCCGGCTGCAACGCATCCGGTTGTGCTGCGTATAAGGAAGTGAAAGGAGGTGAGGACATGCAACAAAAACGACTGAATATGGTCATGGGGCTGGTTCTGCTGGGCGTGGGGGTCATCTTCCTGGCCGGGCAGGCACTGAGCATCAGCCTGACGAGCCTGCTGTGGCCGCTGTTTGTGCTGGTGCCGGGGCTGCTGCTGTACGGCGTGATGATGATCGGCGGGGAAAAGGCAGGGCCGTTCGCCATCCCGGCGAGCATCGTCAGCATGGCGGGGCTGCTGCTGTTCTACGCGAATCTCTTCAACCATTGGGAGAGTTGGGCCTACAGCTGGGCGCTGATTCTGCCAACGTCAATCGGAATCGGGCTGTTCATCTACGGCACATGGAGTGACCGCGCTGAGGTTGTCAAAGTCGGTACACGCATGGCGGGCATCGGGCTGATGATCTTTGTGGGGTTTGGCTTCCTGTTTGAGGTGGTCATCGGCATCAGCGGGCAGTCACTGCCGCGCTACCTGTGGACTCTGGCGCTGATCGGGCTGGGCGTGTATCTGCTGACGCGCTCCGGGGAACCCGAAGCCGCACCGGTTGAACTGCCCCCATCAGAGCGACCACCTGAAAACGGCAAAGTCAATGAATTCGAGCCGCTGGATATGGGTCGCGCCAGCCGCGGCGAGTAAACGGACAGGTGTCCCCTCCCGCGTGTGAGAGGGGACATTGTTCCCTAGTGATCGGTCAGCCGCTCACCGCCCCAAGGTGTGATATTCGTCATTGGGCAGCATGCCCGTCGCGGAGGCCAGCCGGTTGGTGAAGTTGAACATCGCTGCCACCTCGGCGATATCGAAGATCGCCTCATCGCTGAAACCCAACCCCCGCAGCCGTTCGATGTCCGCCTCGCTGCACTCCACCGGGCGGCGCGTGATCGTCACGGCGTAGTCGAGCATGGCGGTGTGCCGCTCGTTGAGACCCGCCCGCCGGTAGTCGATGGTGATGCGGTCGCCGCGGATGCCATCACCAAGCGCGACGCGCAGGTCGGCACCGTGGGCAACCATGCAGTAAAGGCACTGGTTCTCCGACGAGACCGCCACCGCGATCATCTCGCGCTCGGCCTGGGTCAGCTCGGAATCGCCGTGCATCAGCTCGCGGAAGTGATTGAACCACGGGCTGAAGTGCGTCGGGCGGATGGTGTAGGTCACGAAGACGTTGGGCACAAAGCCGATGTTCTCCACCACCTTGTTGAACAGCCCCTTTAATTCCTCAGGCGTGTCGGGGATGGCCAGCCACGCGATGCGGCCGCGCTGGATAATGTCTGACATGGGGACCCTCCCGGGGTACGATAGTTGGCATGATCATCGGCATCGATTATACCGCTGCCCTGTCCCAATCGGCGGGAATAGGCCGCAGCGTCCGCGAGCTGACGGCTGCGCTGGTTTCCGGCTACCCGCAGGCCGAATGGCGGCTGTTCGCTGCTGGGGTGCGCGGCCCGATCCCGGCGGGGGCTGTGCTGCACCGTTCGCTTCTCTCGGAGCGCAGCCACAACCGGATCTGGCAGCGGCTGCGCCTGCCCCTGCCTGTTGAACTGTGGACCGGCCCGCTGGACCTCTACCACGCGCCGGACTTCAGCCTGCCGCCCAGCCGGGCTGCGTCCGTGCTGACCGTGCATGATCTGGCGTTTGTGCACCACCCGGCGGAGACGATGCCCGGCATGCTGCACTATCTGAATGCGGTGGTGCCGCGCGGTGTGGCCCGCGCCGCCCACGTGATCACCCCGTCGGAGTCGGCCCGGCAGGACGTGATCGCCCGGTACGGTGCCCCGCCGCAGAAAGTCAGCGCGGTGGCGCATGGCGTCGATCCGCGCTTCACACCGGAGGGGCCGCTTTACGATCTGCCGCCCGGCGACCCGGTGGTGCTGAGCGTCGGCACCCTGCAGCCGCGCAAAAATCACAGCACATTGGTACGCGCCATGGCGGCGGTGCCGGGGGCCCGGCTGGTGATCGCAGGGGGCAGGGGGTGGGCCTATGATGCAGTCCGGGCGGAGATTGAGCGGTCAGGGCTGGCCGGCCGGGTGAGTCTGATCGGGTATGTGCCCGATGCCGATCTGCCTTCGCTGTACCGGTGCGCGGATGTCTTCGTCTACCCGGCGCTGTATGAGGGATTCGGGCTGCCTGTTCTGGAAGCGATGGCCAGCGGCACGCCGGTCATCGCTGCCGACCGGGCCTCACTGCCGGAGGTTGTGGGGGAGGCGGGCCTGCTGGTTGATCCGCTGGATGCCGCTGCGCTGGCCGCCGCCATCCGGCGTGTACTGGCTGATCGCGCGCTGGCTGACCGGCTGCGCGCGGCGGGAATCGAGCGGGCGGCGGGCTTCACCTGGGGCAAAGCGGCCGCCGCCGTTTGGACTATCTACCAGCATGTGCTCGGTTAGGCTCAGATACCCAGCTTTTCAAGCAACCGTCCGAAGAAGAAAAGCAGTACCGCACGGAGCAAAAATCGGAACAAGCCCACAAGGGCCTCCTTTACAGCTTAATGCGGCCGGATGCTACATCGGCTCACATACGTATATGGCGAGAATATCGCCAACGTAGCACCGCCGCAACCGCAGCAGCCGCAGCCCGATGCCGCTGAACCGGCGGTCGAGGTCGTTCATCGCAAACCGGAAGAAGAACAGCGATTCGTCCATCACGTGGCCCATGGCAGCGTAGAACGGTTTGGCCGGCCACCAATCCCAGGCGCGCGGCTCCAGGATGACAACGCGCTTGGCGGCCACACGGCGCAGCTCACGCAGGGCGGCCAGGCGTTCGCGCGGCGGCATGGCATGCAGCGCCAGCGAGATCGTCACCGCGTCGAAGGCGTTGTCCTTAAACGGCAGGTCGGTAGCACTGCCGGAGGCCCACTGCAGGGCCTCGTCATCCTGTTGGCTGCGCGACTCACGCGCGCGGGAGTGGACCAGGTCCATGCCGACAGTTGGGTAGCCCCGCTGGGCGAACGCCGCCGCCTGATAGCCGCGCCCCGTAGCGACATCCAGCACGGTGTCGCCGCGATCAAGACCGGCCTCACTGACGACCAACGACCGCACCTCGTGCCAGGCATCGCCATAGTAGGCGACGTCGTTCTGTGTGTTGGCGGTGTTGTAGTACTCGTCCAGATAGGCACCATAGGTCTTTTCCGGGTTTGCACGATATTTCCACTTCAGCGCGACGGTCTTCCCTACGAGCCGCCAGAACCGCGGCAGGAGGATCGGCGGAAGGGGGGCTGTTTTGGCTTCTGCGGCCAAAGTATGTCCTTTCCGGTGTTTAGGATGTCTTGGATCGATTTTAGGTGATTCCACCGCATACCTGCAACGCGGCCTGCAATCTAGTACGCACAGCAGGCCTTTCCGGTTCCACATTGTCCTGGCCGATCAGGTTTGTTATACTATAGAACTTTTTTAGTTGCGCGAACGCGGAAAATGTGTTACCATTACACTAAGTGGGCGCGCTCCCTCGCCTCGCGTCACGGGCAGGGGATGGGCGGCACACTTTTCTCATGTACTGTGGCAAGAGGGGAAATAGTTTCATGGCTGAGCAAGCCGCAGATGTCCTGTCATTCCAGGAAGGCGATCGGGTTGTGCATCCGTCTCAGGGTGGCGGCCGGTTGACCCAGATCCAACGGTTGGAAGTGGCTGGCAAGGAACGGCGCTATTACTGCATCGATCTGGTCTCGGGTGAGGGCGAACTGATGCTGCCCGTTGGCCAGGCGGAAGAAGTAGGTCTGCGCCCCGCATTGGACGATATCGCCGTCCTGCACGCGGTGCTGCAAGAAACGCCCGAGGAGCTGTCCTCGAACTACCGTTCGCGTGAGGCGCATGTCTCCAAGATGATCGGCAGCGGGGAGATCGAGCTGTTGGTCCAGGCCGTTCGTGATCTCTCATGGCATGCCCACCTAAAGAACCTGACCAACACCGATGCCCGTCTAAAGTCCGAAGCGCAGAAGCTGATCGCGAGCGAGCTCGCGCTGTGCCTGGGCGTTGACTTTGATGAAGCACAGAACCGGCTGTCTGAACTGGTCAGCAAGGCGATCAACGCGCATGCCGAGGACGAACCCGTCAACTGACCGACGATCCGCTCAGCACATTAGGTACGGGCATCTCCCAGGGGGATGCCCGTTTTGTGTACCGGGGTCATGTCAAGGCAGCAGTCCTCGCCCTCGAACTCCACCTCGATGGTGACATGTTCGCAGTGCAGTTCGGCAGCAATGGCCGCGATCTGCCGCTTGACCTCAAGCACGTCCGCGCGCGGCAGATCCGCAGGGACCACCACGTGCGTCGTGAGCACGTTGTGGTCGCCATCCAACGACCAGATGTGCGTGTGGTGCGCGCTGAGCACGCCCGCTGTGGTGGTGATCCGCGTCGCGATGTCCTCCAGATCGATGCCCTCCGGCACGGCCTGTAGGAAGAGATCCACCGTGCGGCGCATGGCCCGCACCACGCCGTAGAGGACCACCCCGGTCACCAGCACCGACAGAATCGGATCAAGCACCGTCCACCCGGTGAAGAAGAGCACCACACTCGCCACAAAGACCGCTGCCCACCCGAGCACATCTTCCAGCAGGTGCAGGCTGCCGACCTGCTCATTCATCGACTCGCCGCCCCGCAGCGCGAAGACCGCTGCCCCATTGGCCGCCATGCCCACCAGCGCGAACACGATCATGCCCGGCGCGTTGCCCGGCTGCGGATCCAGCAGGCGCGGCACCTTTTCCGCCAGGATGATCACGCTTCCGCCCGTCTGGATCAGCGCGTTGATCAGGGCCCCTAGCAGCGAAAAGCGCCGGTACCCGTAGGAGTAGCGTTCGTCATCCTGTTTGCCGGCGTACCGGTCCAGGAACCAGGCCAACCCCAGCGAGAGGCTGTCGCCCAGATCGTGCAGGGCATCGGCTGTGATCGCCACACTGTTGGTGATGATGCCGCCAACCAGCTCCAGGAGGGTGAACCCCATGTTCAGGAAGAACGCCGTCCGCAGGCCCTGCCGGTTGGTGTAGTGGTGATGGTCGTGCATCAACCGCTCCCGATCCGCACCCGGAGCCCCGCCGGATCGGTCCGCTCCTGTGCGGCGGCATCCGGCATCCGGATTTCAAAGTGCATGAGTCCCGCGGCATCGGGGGGTGGGGGCGGAGCGCCCGCCGTGCCCCAGGTATTCGCCCCGATGTGATGGTGGTAGCCATCTGCCCCGAGGAAGACCGCCTGCTGACCGTAGCGCGCCATCACCGCGAACCCCAATGCGCCGTAGAAGTCGGCAGCCTGCGCGATGTCGTTGACACGCAGGTGCACATGCCCGATGCGTGTGCCCGGCGGCCAGCCCACCCATTGACCGGCTGCCGCCGCCAGCAGATCGTCGAGATCGAGAGGGGCGGTCACCATGGTGACCTGATCGCCGCGCATGGGCCACTCGGCACGCGGGCGGTCGCGGTAGACTTCCAGGCCGTTGCCCGCCGGGTCGGCCAGGTAGATCGCCTCACTGACGGCGTGGTCGGAGGCACCTTGCAGCCGCCAGCCGGTCGTGAGGGCGTGGTGCAGCCAGGTGGCCAGATCGGCGCGGGTGGGCAGCAGCACCGCCGCATGGAACAGACCGGTGGTGCCGCGCGCAGGCCGGGCAGCCGGGTCGCCGTGCAGCACAAAAAGCGGATCGTCGCTGCCTTCAGGGTGGAGGGCGGTTGTGTTCCCGTCAAGCGGTGCGGCCCGTGCGCCCATCACGGTGGTGTAGAAGTCGGTTATGTGGGCCAGAACACGCACGCGCAGGTGTACCGCCCCGATCTCAGCCCCCATAGTAGGCATCCAACAGATCGGCGTAGCGGTCGGGGTGGGTCTCGATGAACTCGTCAAGCGCGAAGGACATGATGTCGAGGATGTCGTAGGGGTTGCACAGCCCGTAGAAATCCGGGGTTTCCACCAGCAGTGAGCCCTGCTCCGTGAGTTCGAAATGCGTGCTGCCGGGGTCCCAATCCAGCGAGCCGGGGAAGGGATCGTCGCTGGCGTAGGCGTTCAACCACGCGATCAGCTCCAACACCTGCACATCGCCGGGGTGGTCGGTGCCGATGCGCAGCCAGATCTCCTCGTAGCAGGTCTGCGCGCGGTTGTCCAGCCCGATAGGTTCATAGCTCAGCAGCCAATCGCTTAAGGTGGTCATAATCTGCGTCCTTGATTGGGATCATACGATACAATTAACACGGGAATTCAGCCACCAAGGAGTCTATTGGATATGCCGTCGTTTCCGAGTGATGTTGATACCGATGTAGCCGCGATGTACATCGCATGGGATTTTGCCGTGCGTGGTTCGGGCAAAAACAGCGATGATCTGCCCTACCTGCTCGACCTCTACGAGATCGCCTTCCGCCGTGTGGTCATGCTGCACGATGAGGCGTTCGGCGAAGAGGA
>JAADYX010000198.1 GCA_010092885.1 Chloroflexota bacterium
CCACGGAGCCGGCAGCGCTGCTCCAACCGGACTCAGGCTTCAGCAGCTGGATCGGTGTGGTGCCCGGCGGCATGCTCACTCTGAACGTGACCGGCGAGGGTGACTTCACGCTGGATGTGCGCCTCGAGGACGCCTACACGCCCGACCCGGTGGTCATCTGCCAGCTGACCGCCGAGGAACCGGCACTCTCGTACGTCGCGCCCACCACCGATTCGCCGGTCTTTTCCGAGCTGCCAGCCGGACTCGAGCTGTTCGTGCTGGCGCGCACCCCCGACGGGTGGACCGGATTCAACCCGGGTGTGGCGCAGCCGGGTTTGTCCGGGACTAACCGGCTGCGGTGGGCACCGCCGGATTCCCCGATCACGCTGGGGGCAGGCTGTGACGCTGTGCCCACGATCACGCAGGCGGACATCGATGCGGATATGGAGCTAGACCAGCTGGGGTTTTGCCAGGTGGCGATCGGGCGTGTGGTGGATGCCTACCGCCTGCCGCAGGAAGGTGCAGCGTGGCTGGGCGGTCTGCTGCCCGGTGGTGAATACACTGCTGTGGCCACCACCCCTGATGGCTGGGTCGGGCTGCGGATGCGCCACTTCTCCCCGGCGGCTTCCGGCCTGGGCAAGTTGGGCTGGGTGCGCAGCGATGCTATCTCCCTGGCCGGGTGCGGCACGCTGACCACCTTCACCCAGGAGCAGATCGCGGCGGCCCAACCCGACGATCCAAGCTCGCGCAGCATGTACGCCGATGCGTGCCTGATCACGCTCAACAACCCGCTGGATGCCTACGCCGATCCATCGGCAGCGGCTGAGCCGGCCGAGAGCATCACAGCCGGGACGCGCCTGTTGTACCTGGGCAACTCGGCTGGCGGCTGGCACGCGGTGGATACCGGCAGCGCCGCCCCCGGCGAAACCGGGCCGGATCGCCTGCGCTGGCTGGCCCCCTCAGCGGGCACCATCACCTACAGCGACCCATGCCAGCCGCAGCCGCTGATCCAGCCTTGAGTTAGCATCCGGTTTGAATCAGGCTAGGGATTGGTAACCGGCAGGCACGGGCCGAAAATTTGAACTATCATTGAGGGTAGGATCCGGTACGATAACGCGATATGTAATCCGGAGGGTCTGTGAAACCCAAGCGCAGCATCGGAATGACAGCCGCCCTGCTGACCCCATTGTTCATGGGGTTTGCGCCTATTTTCGGAAAATTGGCGCTCAATACAGGATTGGATGCCTACACGCTCGCTGCCATCCGCACAGTTTCCGCGGCGGCCTTCCTCTGGGTTGTTTACCTGCTGTTCTTCCGCAAGTACATCTTCATCTTTCCGGCGGGCCTCCTGTTCACGGCGGTGGTCGGCGCGATCAACGGCTTTGGCTCCCTGCTTTATTACAACGGCCTGTTCCTGTTGGATGATGCCTCGCTGGTGCAGCTGCTGCAGATGCTCTACGTGATTTTCGCGGTGCTGCTCATCCGGTTGTACGGCGGCGCGATCACCCGGCTGAGCATCGTGCGGGCGATGATGGCGCTGTTGGCCGTCTACCTGCTGACCATCGGGGCGGGGCTGCCCGGCAGTTTCCGGATGCTCGGTGTTGGCCTGATGATCGGGTCGGCGCTGCTGTACGCGCTGCATGTCGTGCTCAGCCAGCGTGTTATGTTCGAGATGCCCGCACCCACCATGGCCCTGTACGCCTTAACCTCCATGGGGATAGTTGTGCTGGCCGCGCGGCTCATCTACGGGAGCTTCTACCCCCTCCCCACCGGACCGGCCATCCCCATCGGTTGGCTGTGGATCGGCGGGTTGGCGCTGGTGACGGGCCTTTCCCGCGTGACGTTGTTCGCGGGTGTGCGCAGCCTCGGGGCACTGCAGACCATTCTGCTGAACATGGCCGAGATCGGGGTGACGCTGTTGGCGGGCTACATGCTCCTCGATGAGCGCATGACCCTCGTGCAGTGGATCGGCGTGGCCATCCTGATGGCCAGCGTGCTGCTGAGCCATTGGGACAAAGGCGGCGAGGGCGAAGTCTACCAGGAGATGGCCGCCCAGAAGAGCGCTTCCTCACCGAGTGCATCGGCATCGCTGGCACGGGCGCGGTTGGCGCGTCTGCAGGTGCACGACCGCCTCTTTGCGCGTGACACGCCCACCTACGAGTTGGGCGCTTCCGGCGACCGCTAACCGGCACACGGCGGCCCGCCTCACACCCCACCCAGATCGACCGTCTCAAACCAGCCGGGCACCACCACCCGCGCCCCGAATGCCTCCACGCGGCGCACAAAACCCGCCACATCGATCCGGCGCAGCGGAAAACGCGGCAGCCGCATCGGTCGGATAGGAGTGTCAAATCCCCGGAACATATCATCCCAATGGGTCGGCAGCACCAGCCGCGGACTGACAGCTTCCAGCAGGGTGTGCAGCACCCGCGGACGTGTATCAGCCCCGCAGATGAGCACATCGGCGGGCACGTGCGGCTCGTCATCGATGCCGCTGGCAACGAGCACCCGGCGTCCCTCCGCCGCCAACAGGAACGACAGCTGTTCATCCATGCGATAGTCACGCGCACGCAGCGGCGGCGTGCGATCGGGGCGTCCGGTATAGGGGATGCGTCCGGCGATCAGCCGGTGGCGCGACGGGTAAACCGCCACGCGGATCCCGGATAGCTCCAGCACAGCGCCGGGCCGCAGCGCCTGAGCGGGGGTGCCCAGCGCCGCCAGCAGCTCAA
>JAADYX010000199.1 GCA_010092885.1 Chloroflexota bacterium
ACATCCGGCAGGCTGTTGGCTGCCAGCAGGGCCTGTGTGGTGACGCCGTAGCGGGTCGCGATCTGCGGCAGCGACTCGCCGCGCTGCACAGTGTGCGTGGCAGGCTGGGGGCGGGCCGTGGCGATCACCAGCAGGGGGATCGCGGCGGCCAATGCGGCCAAAACAAAGCGGGTTCGGGTGGTCATGCCCCCATTATACCGGTGGCTGTCTGCGCCCGCAGGCGAGATCGGGTAGCATTGCGCTGTATGCAACCCGTGACCCTCACCTCAGGCCAGTGGAAGCGCATCGAACTGCCGGGCAGCCGCATTGAGCAGCACGCCAGCCTGTGGCGCTTTGCCAACACGCCCGGCCAGGCTGAGGGGTACACCAACGCCCAGATCGACGACTATCAGGGCAGGCGGCGGCAGCAGTTCCCGTGGCGACCACCGCTCACGTTGACGGTTCGGGCGCGCTTCAGCCATCGCGATTTGCGGGGCACAGCAGGCTTCGGCTTCTGGAATGACCCCTTCCTGATGACCGGTCTGCGCCTGCCCGCCCTGCCGCGCGCGCTGTGGTTCTTCCATGGGGCACCGCCGCATGACCTCAAACTGGCGAAGGACGTGCCCGGCCACGGCTGGAAGGCCGCCACCGTCGATGCCATCCGGCTGCCGTTCTTTTTGCTGGCACCAACCGCGCCGCTGGCCATACCGCTGATGAACATCAAACCGCTGTATGAGGCGCTCTGGCCGGTCGGGCAGCGCGCCATCGGCGTCAGCGAACACCTCTTGCCCGCCGATCTGCTGCCGGAGTGGCACACCTACACCCTCGCCTGGGGCCGCGAACAGGCCGTCTTCCGCGTGGATGGTGAGGTGGTGCACACAACCGGCGATCCGCCAGGTGGCCCCGGCGGTTTGGGCAGTCCCCTGGGCTTCGTGCTGTGGATCGATAACCAGGCGCTGACGCTGACGCCGTGGGGCCGGTTCGGCTGGCGCACCGTCGATCTGCCGCGCGAGCAGTGGATGGAAGTGAGTGAACTGAACATCGAGCCCGAATGAGAAAGGAGAGCTGCCATGCCTCGCATCATCGTGCCGGTACTGCTGCTGGTTCTGGCTGCATTGGCCTGCAACGCAGCAGCTGACGTCACACCGGAACCCACACCCGAATCCGAGCCAGAGCCAACCGCCGAACCGACTGCCACCCCTGAATCCGCCCAGCCCACCTTGGATCGGGTTGAAGCCCCAACCGCCGATCCCGATGCGACGGAAACGCCTGGGCTCCTCATCCCGGAGCGGATCACGGTAGACGGGCTGGAACGGGGCTATGTGCTGCATCTGCCGCCCGCGTATGACGGATCCACGCCGCTGCCCGTCATCGTGGCGCTGCATGGGGGCGGGGGCCGCGCACTGAACATGCGCAACCTGACCGATCTCAACCCGTTAGCCAACCAGGAAGGCTTCATCGTGGTATACCCACAGGGCATCGACCAGAATTGGGCTGATGGCCGCGGCGCAACCGGACCAGACCAGACCGGCGTTGACGATGTGAACTTCATCCTCACCCTGTTGGATGCGCTTGCGGCAGAGTACGCCATCGACCCAGCCAGGGTCTACGCGACGGGCATCTCCAACGGGGGGTTTATGTCGCAGCGGCTGGCGTGTGAGGCCCCGGACCGGTTCGCGGCGGTGGCCAGCGTGGCCGCCACCTTCCAGGCGGACTTCAGCTGTGACCCAGCCCGCCCCACCCCCGTGCTCTTCATCCTCGGCACGGACGATCCGCTGGTGCCATACGAAGGTGGTGAGGTCGCCGGAGAACGCGGCGCGATCTTCTCCGCTGAAGAGTCGGTAACGCGCTGGGCGGCGATCAACGGCTGCGGGGACACCCCACCGGTGACGACAACCATCCCGGATGCAGCCGCCGATGGCACAACAGCCGAGGTCACCACCATTGGCCCGTGCGCACAGGGCAGTGCCGTCGAATTGGTCACGGTGGTGGGCGGCGGCCACACATGGCCGGGTGGCAGACAGTATCTGGGCGAGGGGCTGATCGGCAAGACGAGCCGCGACTTCTCCGCTAGTGCGTGGATCTGGTCGTTTTTCAAGGCGTATGCACGATGAGAGTCCCCGATTGGATCGACCGACTTTTTGAGGGGCAGCCGCTCTACCTGATGCTGGCGCTCATCGCGGGAACGGGCGTCTGCTGCATGATCGCGATGTGGGCGGTCGCACTGGGCACCCTGCCGCGCTGATCAAAAAAGCCCCCTGCGTGAGGGGGCCTGAGTCTCGCAAGGTGCCGCTCAGTCGCCGCCGCCCTGGTTGACGGGCAGCTCCTCAGCCCGGATGGGGCCATCGAGCGGGAAGAAGGTGTGGTAGATGTTGATATCGAGACCGTTGTCCTCCGCGCCCGCACCAAACGCGCCATGCGGCCAGTACTGCGAGGGCATCAGGTAGATCTGCTTGGTGCTGTCCGGCTGGAAGTACAGCTTGACCCACGCATAGCACGGCACCGGGAAGGTCTCGCCGGTGAGGGCATCGCCCTCGTCAATGCGGACGGTCTCCACGTGCCAGTCCTGGTCTTGGCTGTCCTGGCCGTCGTAGCTCCAGGTGATCATCAGAGCACCGTCTTCCGGCGCGTAGTTGGTGGTGTAGACGGGCACACTCGTCTGGCAGGTGTACTCGGGGATCGCCTCATTGACGGCGTGTTCGTCGGTATCATAATAGAACGAGCGGTCCTTGCAGTCATAGACGAAGCTCTCGTAGCGGTCGTCGAGCTCGCCGTCAGCACCGGTATCCCAGAGCTCCAGATTGTAGACCCCGTTGAGCGCGGCCGTCTCAATGCGACCTGTCATCCAGTAATAGGGAGTCTGCTCGTCGGTGATGGACTCGGGCGCCTGCTCCAGGAAGGTGTCGGTATCCTGGTCGATGATCACCAGGCTGAAGAAGTCCCGGTTCTCTTCGTCATTGGGCAGGTCGTCCTCACTGTACAGCAGGGTCACCTGCGCCTCGATGGACGCGCAGTCACTCTTGGCCTTGGCAATGAAGGCCTGGATCGCCTGGGCGCGCTGGGCGCGGGCATGGGCCGCGATCGCTGCCAGCCCCAGGATGCATAGTACAATCACAATGCGATTACGCATGGGTTTACCTCCTTAGATGCATAATGATAGCATAGGTGCACGGGTGCAGTACAGAACTTGCTCAGCGGGCGTCACGCAAAGCGGCCCGCAGATCGGCCAGATCCGGTTCGCCGTACCAGCGCGAGAGTTCGTCGCCCTGGGCGTCAACGAGCACCAGCACAGGCTGGCCCACCACCCCGTAGGAGTCCACGACCTGTTGGTTGGCGGGGTTGTCGCGCTCAATGTAGACGAAATCCACGTCACCCCAGAACTGACGCTCCAGCCGGTGCACATCGGCCTTGATCTGGTTGCACGTGTAGCACCATTCGGTGTAAAACTCAATCAGCTGGGGGCGGCCCGTCACACCGACTGCCTCAGCCGGATCGGAGCGAAAATCGCCGTTGACGGGCGCGGGCCCTTCCGGCGGGTAGCCCGTCGAATCAGGTGGGGCGGCGGGTGCCGCACAGGCACTCAGGACGATCACGATGAGAGGCAGCAGGATCCAGCGCATGATGTTCTCCTCAAAAAACCGAGTTGACCGCTTTCTCAGGAGACAATACCACGTAAGCATCCCCACGCCTAAAGGCGGGGGCTTTCAATAGCCCAAATGCTTACCAGACTAAGCGCCCATACTGGCGCTACGTTACCGGCGAATATATAG
>JAADYX010000200.1 GCA_010092885.1 Chloroflexota bacterium
CATGGGTCCCCTCGTGAATGTGTGCTGTTCGAGTAAAGGATACCATGGTTCGGGCCATTGTGCCCTGCATCATGTATAGGCCGCGTTTAGCCACCGTTTAGGTCACATACGCTACTCTATTAATGAAGGAAGCCGATCTGCCGGGGGCCCGCGCAGAGAGCAGAAAGAGACCATCGTATGACACCCGACTTCAACTCAGCCATGCGCTCGCCTGACAGCCTCAGGGGCACACGAGTCGAAAGCCCGGCACACGCCGCCCTCGGCCGCATTGAGGATCTAATTGTGGATGTGCCCGCCGGGCGGGTGGCCTATGCGGCCCTCTGCTGTGAGGCCTTTCCCGATCTCGATGACCGGCTGTTGGCCGTTCCCTGGGAGATGCTGGCCTTTGACGAAGGCCGCGGGGCCTTCATCCTGGATGTCAACCCCGATGTGCTGCGGGCCGCGCCGTACTTCCTGCGGGGGAACCGCGCGCGTGTGGCGGATGTCGACTGGCTGCGCGGGGCCTATATCTATTGGGGTGTGCATCTGTTTGTCAATGCGCCGGCTGAAACCACGCGCTACACGCGGCCCGTCTCAAAACCCTGACAGGGCCTTCATGCCGGCGCCCTAGCTGCCTTTTAGCGGCAGCGTGAAGGAGAACTTCGCCCCGCCCTGCTCACGGTTGGCCGCCCACACGCTGCCGCCGTGGGCTTCTACGATCCCGCGCACCACCGCCAGCCCGATGCCCGCCCCCTGCCGTACCCGCTGGTGGCCCTGCCGGAACGCCTCGAAGATGGCTGTCTCCTGCCCGGGCGGTATGCCCGCCCCTTGGTCGCACACATCGAACTGCATCATGCCGTCCTGACGGTGCGCCACAATGGCTATGCGTGTGCCCTCCGGCGCGAACTTGGCGGCGTTCTCCACCAGGTTGCTGAGCACCTGCGTCAAACGGATCACATCGGCCAGCACGACGGCGTCCGCATCCGGCTGGTCGATGTGTAGATCGTAACCGGCGGCCAGCGCTTCCAGCTGGGGCTGCACATCCTCAAGCAGTGCCTGCACGGGGACCGGCCCCGGGGCGATCGAGAGCCGCCCGGCCTGCAGCTGCGCCACATCCAGCAGTTGGCCGACCAGACCGTGCAGCTTGTCGGATTCCTGGTTGATGATCGCGAGGAAGTCGCGCTGCTCCGCCGCGTTCCACGTGACATCATCGGCCAGCAGGGTGGTGGCGAACCCCTTGATCGAGGCGAGCGGGGTGCGCAGTTCGTGAGAGATCATGCCGAGGAACTGTGTTTTCAGCTCGTTGGCCTCTTCGGCCTCCTGACGGGCCTCACGCTCGGCCTCATACAGACGGGCGCGCGTCACGGCCTGTGCGCACACCTCCGCGACAGACAGCATGAAGTTGCGGTCGGCCATGCTGAACTCACGCCTGGAGAGGAAAGCCGCACCCAGCGCCCCGACCACGGTGCTGCCGCTGCGCAGGGGCAGGCACACAAACGCCTGTGTGGGTGTGATGGTGTCGAACGTCTCAAACACCTGCGGGTAGGTCGCGCGGTACTGCTCCTCGGTCTCAATCCAGATGGGCTCGCCCGAGCGCAGCGCATCCATGACTGGAAAATTCGTCTCCACGGGCACCCGGGCGTATGTTTCACGCACCTGGTCGGAGACAGTGGCATACCCTGAGAAGATCAGGTCGACCATGTCGTCATCGGCGGAGCGCAGGGCGATAACACCGTTCAGGGAACCCAGCGCGCTGAACGCGTATTCATCTGTGGTCCTGATCACATCGTCAATAGTGACCGCCTCGGAGAGGGCCTTGGTCAGGTACATCAGCTGGTAGCTGCGCACCTCGTTGCGTTTGCGCTCGGTCAGGTCCAGCCCGATGCCGACCTGCCGCCCGTCAGGCAGCAGGATGTTGGCCCACTGCGTGCTGACCAGGTCGCCGTCGCTGCGCGTCAGGGGGAACTCACGCCAGCCGGGTTCCACCGACTCCATGAACCGCCGGGCGTCTGCCCGGATGTCCTCGTCAGGATAGACGACCTCCATGATGTCCACATCCTGCAGCTGGGCGTTGGTCCACCCGGTGATGCGCTCGAACTCCCGGTTGACGTAGATCACCCGGGTATCCAGCGTGTAAATGGTGATCATCACCGGCAGCTTGTTGATCAGCTGCTGCAGGCCCTCACGCTGCTGTTCAACCAGCTGCTCCTGCTGTTTGCGCTCGGTGATATCGATGACGGACCCGATATACCCGAGGAACTCGCCGCTCTCGCTGAAGCGCGGTTGGGCCGAGTCGATGGCCCAGCGGATGACCCCATCGGCGCGGCGCAGCCGGTATTCCAGCTGGAAGTCCTCCTGCTGTGCGTTGGCCGTCAGGAACCGCTGCTTTGAGCGTTCTATGTCGTCCGGGTGCAGGGCCTGCAGCCAGCCGAGGCCCAGGGCGGAGTCCGGGGGCTGCCCGGTGAACTCGTACCAGCTCTGGCTGATGTAGGTGCATGCCCCGCTGGCATCTGTGACCCACACCATCACCGGGGCGTGGTCGGCCATATTGCGGAAGCGTTCTTCGCTCTCGCGCAGGGCTTCCTGCGCCATCTTGGTCTCGTGGATATCGGTGGCGGTGCCGTACCACTTGATGGCACCTTCTGGGCCGGTCTGCGCGGGCACCGCCTTGCTGATGTGCCACCGGTAGCTGCCGTCCTTCATCTGCAGGCGGTGCTCAAAGGCGTATGGTTCCTGAGCCGCCAGGGCCGCCTGCCATGCAGCGAGCGTCGGTTCCTCGTCCTCCGGGTGCAGGACGGGCTGCCACGTCCAGGTGCCATCCTCCGTGCGGGTGATGCCACCGTATTCGAGCATCTGGCTGTTGTAGTAGTCCACGCTGCCATTGGCGTCGGTGGTCCACACCAGCTGCGGCATGGATTCGGCCATGCTGCGGTACTCGGCCAGTGCCAGCTGGAGCCGCTCCTGCAGGGACCGGTACGCGGTGATATCCTGCACGGTGCCGACCAGCCGGTACGGGCGGCCTTCCTTAAAGTAGGTCCGGCCATTGGCCGCGATCCACCGTATGCTGCCCGTGGTGCGGTGCACCACCCGGAATTCGGCGTAGTATCTGCCGTCTGTATCGGGCTTAAACGAGCGCTGCACGGCGGCATCCGTCGTGGACCTGTCATCGGGATGGAGGCCCTCGCGGAACGTGGCGTACGTGATGAGTTCATTGGCTGCCACACCCCACAGCTCGCGGGTGCGCGCGTCCCAGTCGATCACGTCATTGTCGATGTCATAATCATAGATGCCCAACTGGGCGGCCTGTTTGGCCAGCTGGAGGCGTTCGGCGTTCTGGCGCAGCTGCGCTTCAGCCTGTTTGCGCTCCGTGATATCCCGGGCCACACCCAGGATCGTCAGCACCTGCCCGCCGTCACCACGGCTGAGCACGGTATTCTGCGTGGCGAACCAGCGCCAGCTGCCGTCGCGGTGCTGCATGCGACTCTCCCAGCGCAGCGTCTCACCCGGGGGGGCGGTGGTCACTGTTTCCAGGTGCGCTGCAACCCTGTCCCTGTCGTCCGGGTGCACGTGGAGCAGAGGGCTTTCGTCCGACTCGATAATCTCACCGGGTGTATAGCCAAGGGCCTGCCGCACGTACTCACTGACGAAGTGGACCCGCCCCTCGGTGACATCCCACACGTAGACAATCGAAGGCATCGTGCTGAGGATGGACTGCGTGAACGTCTGCTGTTTGTCCAACTGATCATGGATGCGCACAGTGTCCGAAATATCGATGGTGGCGACCAGCACACCGGAGACGGTTCCGTCGTCGGCCCGCATCGGCTCGACGAGCACCGCGAAGGTGTAGTCTTCCCCGTTGATCCGCGTCGCGATCTCCCGTTCGCGGCGTTCGCCGTCAGCCAGTACCTCCCGCTTGAGCTCGACCAACTCGGCCACATCCCCCAACGGGAGCAGATCCTCATCGCGCTTGCCAACCATCTCAGCAGGCGGGAAGTCCGGATGGGAGTTGTAGATCCAGGTGTACTTCAGGTCGCGATCATTGGTATACACCGTGATCCGGGCTTTGCTGGGGGCCTCACGCTGCTGTTCGGGCAGGGGTTTGGCCCGCACTAAGAGATCGTCAAGCAGCTCTTCCACCGATACTCTCTGCCGTGCTGCTGCCTTGCGCAGGCGGGCGGCCAGCGCCTCATCTTGGATCGTCAATGGCATACAGGGTCCTCGCCACACATGATTTCACTGCTTATTGTGCCCGGTCGGTTTCTTGGTTGCAACCTAAATAGATCTTTATGTGGTCGCGCATGCATGCATGCAGCCCATCGATGGTATGCGGTTGTTAGGCGGCGTTTAGGTCTCGTTTACCGGTAAGGCGGTATCTTACCTATGAACACAAACCTGTATGCACGAGGAGTTCACACTATGAATGATGATGTCCTTGAGGGGAAGTGGAAGCAGATCAAGGGGTCCGTCCAGGAAAAGTGGGGCGAACTGACCAACGATGATCTGGATCAGATCCAGGGTAACCGTAAGCAGCTGGTTGGCAAAGTCCAGGAGCGCTACGGCAAGACCCGTGAGGAAGCCCAAAAAGAAGTCGATAACTTCCTTGACAACCTTGGCGACACCGCCTTTTAACCCACTTCAGCAGTGTTCGAAAGGATGGTTCCGTTTAACGGGCCATCCTTTTTTGTTTGGGGGGACACGCGCCATTGTTGTAGTAACCTGTTTTCCGGCATGATACAATGGAGGCCTATCCCACGTCTAAGGATGCGTGCTGATGAGCTACACCATTACCCGTCGTGACGATCTGCCCGTGCTGATAAGCGAGGTGAGTACGGACTTCGACCCGCGCAGTGATCTGCAGCCGCTGTTGGCCGAGCTTGATGCCGCCTTCGCCGCGATGGATGGGCCGTTCTACTATATTGCCAACATCGGTGAGTCGAAGTGGAATTTTGCGCAGGTGGTGCAGGCCCTCGGCCAGGTGGCCGGATCCAATGCGGCGATGCTGCTGCGCAACCCGCACCTGCGTGAGACGCTCGTTGTCGCCCACTCCGACCTGATCGAATTGGGGGTGCGGGCGCTCAGCCAGACCCAATATGGCGGCCTGCGCGCCCATCTGATGGACTCAGTTGAGGAGGCGCTGGCCTACGTACGTAAAGACGTATCAAGTCCGTAGAGGGTTTTTTTAGGTGCGGCCTACAGTATTCAGAACAGCGCATAGTAGCATAGTAAACAGATGAACACAGACATAGGAGACAATCCATATGTTAAGTGCTGCTATAACGTTTTTTCTGCTCGCTGTCGTGGCCGCATTGATCGGCTTTGAAGTGATTGCAACCGGCTTTGCCGCTGTGGCGAAGATCGCGTTCTTTCTTTTCCTGGCGTTGGCTGTACTCAGCCTGATCGGGAACTTCATCAGCGGCGCAGACCGCGCACTCACGTAGCGGACGTCGCAGCATTCATCGCAACATGGGGCCAGCAGAAGCTGGCCTCCTTCGATTCTACTGCTCCTTATCGGCCAGGTTGGCCAGCGCCTCGCGCGCTGCCTGTAGTGCCTCATCAACCGTTTCAGTAGTCTGAAACCGCCCGCCGAACGTCTTGGTGAAGATATCAGCAAAGGTCTGCACGATGCCGCTTGGCCCAACCAGGTACAGGACCGCGGCGCGCCGCGGAGCCTGACTCACCAGAGTGCCGACTGAAGGGAGCGTGCTCAGTATGCCCGCGGGCAGACGTGTTGTTGCGGAGATGTCGATCACAACGGCGAAGTTCCGGTCCAAGTCGGGGAAGAACTCTGCATAGGCCTCACAGGCTTCGA
>JAADYX010000201.1 GCA_010092885.1 Chloroflexota bacterium
AGCAGCACGGGCCGTTTTCCCCAACCGTCCTGTTTAACCACTCACCGCAGGGTCCGGGGCTGGGACGTCACCCCGGAGTGCCTATATATTCGCCGGTAAGGTAGCGCCAGTATGGGCGCTTAGTCTGGTAAGCATTTGGGCTATTGGCCCCCGCCTTTAGGCGTGGGGATGCTTACGGTTATACGATAGCGCGGTCCGGCCCGAAACGGGCTTTACGCCTGCTGACAGATCATTCCTCCGCCTCTTCGATGGGGCGCACGTACAGCCACCAGTAGTCGGCCTGTGGAAAGCCGGACTTCAGGTCAGCCTCCCACAGGAAATCACCCGCTTGGGAGACCGCCCGGAAGGTCGTGTCAACGCTGGCCAGTGCGTTGCGCTGCATCTCATCGAGCACATCGGGCATGTGGTCGCCCAGGACATGCAGGATGGTGCGGGTTTCAGCCAGGCGCGGATAGTCGGCGGCCAGACCGTAGCCCGGTTCCTTGACCACCTTATCGACGTATTCCTCCCAATCACGCAGCCGGACGACGGCCTCGCGCTGGGCCTTGTCCGTGGCCTGCACCTGCCACTTATCCAGCGCGTTTTCGATGGCGGTTTTGGCCTCAGCCAGATCATCGGTTGTGACATCCGCCGCATACAGCTGGCGCAGGTAGAGAAGCGTGCGTCCCACCGTGCCTTCGATGGCGGTGCCGGTGAGCTGTCCGTAGAGCTGGTCGTTGAGCATATAGCCCTTGATCTGGTCTGCCATAGCCTTGACATAGGCGAGGCGCGCACTGATATCCATCGTTTCTCCTGACGTATGGTATTTGTGGTGTATAATGAGCATAGATGCCGCACCTGCCGCGTTCAAATGCAAACGCATGACCCCCTGGAGACAACCCTATGCCAGAAGAGAAGAATACATTCAGACCCGCCCTGATCGCCGCCGGGACGGCCATCGGGACTGCGGCTGCTGTTTATGCCTTTGTCATCCGCCCGCGCATCCTGCGGTGGGGCGCCACCGACTCCGACACGCAGCGCCAGCTGCCCGGCGATGCCATCGTGATCAATCCCGCCGTGCAAAGCGACCGTGTGGTCACCATTCAGGCCAGCCCGGACCAGATCTGGCCGTGGCTGGTGCAGATCGGCTACGGGCGCGGCGGCTGGTACAGCTACGACGCCGTTGAGGAGGCCATCGGCGCGGGCGAGTTCGTCGACGGGCACTCGGCCAACCGCATCGTGCCGGAGCTGCAGGAATTGGCCGTCGGCGATGTGATCCGCATGACCGACGACACCTACTTCACCGTGGTGGAACTGGAGCCCGACCGCTACATGCTGCTGCGCATGCGCACCCATCCGTTCAGCGGGCAGGCCTACGATCTGTACGGGCATGCGCCGGAAGGCCCGTATCTGGAAGCAACCTGGTTGTTCCACCTGGCTGACCAGGCAGACGGCTACACCCGGCTGCACGCCCGCCTGCGCGCCGACTTCAAGCCGCGCATCCCGCTGCAGCTGCTCGGTGCGGTGACCATCGACCCGGCCCACTTCGCCATGGAGCGCAAGATGCTGCTCGGCATCAAACAGCGCGCCGAAGCCTACCACGACCGGCACCTGCTGAGCCCCGCCCCCTCCCGCTGAGTACCCTGCCACCCGAAACCCCTCCGCATGTGCGCTGAGGGGTTTTTCCCTGCCTGGAACAAACCACGCGAAAACTGCATACAGTTAAGCGAAGCACACCCTACAAAGGATGAATGCTGTTTGGATACGCTACTCGCACGCTGCGCAGCGGGAGATAAGGATGCTTTCGCCGCGCTCTATGACCAGTACGCCAACCTGGTGTACAAGACGGCGGTTCTGGCACTGGAAACCCAACAGGATGCCGAGGACGCCCTGCAGGAGGTCTTTCTGAAGGTGTACCGCGGCCTGCACACTTATGATCCGGTGCGCGGCGCGTTCACGACGTGGTTGTATCGCGTCACGTTGAACCACTGTATGGCCAAACGCCGGCGCCGCAGTGTGACCGTCACCCCGCTGGACGGGCAGACGCTCAGCACACCGCCTGCCGACAGAGGCCTGGCCACCATCGACCAGCTGCGGCGCGTGCTCAATCAGCTGGATGATCGCCAGCGCGAGGTCGTCATCCTGCGCTACTACTGGGACCTGCCCTACAGAGAGATCGCCGCCGTATTGGAGATCCCGCTTGGCACGGTGCAGTCCCGCCTGAGCCGTGCCCTGCAAACAATGAAGCACATCATGGAGGTGCAGCAGTGACTTGTGACCATATTGAACCGCTTTTGGCCGCCTATCTGGATGGCGAGCTCACCCCCCAAGAGGAGGCGCGCGTGGCGGACTGCCTGGCCCAGAACGGCGACCTGCGCCGTGAGGCCGAGCAGCTGGCCGCGGCCCGCGATCACCTCACCCAGATGATGACCGCGAGCATGGTCGCCGCTGAGGCTCCACACGCGGCCTGGCCGGGAATCGCCGCGCGGCTGGACCAAACGGGCCCCGCCACCAACCGGCACAATCCGGCGGTCGACACCCCGCGCCGGGACGCACTGCGCCGCCAGCCTGCTTCTGGGCTGCTGGCCCCGCTGTTCGCCGCAGGGACGGCTGCGCTGCTGCTGGTGTTAGTGGGCCTCGTCGTGTGGAACGGCTTTGCGCCGGGTGCGGCCTCCGTGGGGGCCATCGAGACGCCCACCCTTGTCCCGGAGAGCACACCCGTTCCCGCTCCCATCGAGCGCATTGCTGGCCCCAGTGGCGATCCGGCTGTGCCGGCGCCGGCTGCCGCAGCCGATGGCCCCTTTGAGGCGATCACGGTGGCATTCGGCGATGTGGCCCGGTTGGAAGGCTATCGCATCGGTGATAGGCTGGCTGATGGCCGTCTGGTCGTTGACCTACTCTGGTGGGTGGCCGGCGATGCACCCGGCCTGAATGAGGTTATGCTGGTGCAGGACGCAGACGGCAACCTCGTGATGCAATTTGAGGCCGATCTGCCAGCCAGCGGCCCGGCGCAGTACGTGCTCCGGACGGAGGGGCTGCCGCCCGGCGACTACACGCTGCTGGTCGGGGTCACTGACCGGGCAGATCGCATCCCTGCGGGGGACGCGCCGCAGGCCGTGGCCGTGTTCACTGTGGATGGTGCACCGCAGGCTGAAGAACTCGCAACACCCACGCTCACCATTGATGGTTTCACCGAGGCGGTGCTGGATACTGCCGCGCTGCCGACCTAACCGCTGCCAGGGGGCGGCGGCGGCGGTGGCGGCGGTGGCGGCGGCTGCCCCAGTGATCAGGGG
>JAADYX010000202.1 GCA_010092885.1 Chloroflexota bacterium
CAGGATCGTAACAGAAAGCATTGACAGTGCCTTCACCGTTGTAGAAGGGACTATCAGGGAAGTAGGTCGAGTATGCACGGACACTATCATCCTCAAGTCGGAATGTGCCCTCCTGAGGGCTGATGTCATCCGTACCACCAGCCACCACGATATCATAGAAGCCCGGCTCATCCGGACGCGCATTCACGTCCAAAGGCAATGGCAGCATGATACGCAGTGCACTGGCTTCCACCGAACACTCGCGGCCACTTCGATACGGCTGCCATAAATTGGCAATACCAGGATCCCCGGGCCGTTCGTCGAGGAACGTTTGAATTTGATCGACGCGGTAGTTATATCGATCTTCACTCATATCCACATCGTCAAAGATGGGATCCGGGCTGCCACTGGTGTGTAGAACAGGGCGGCAGGGCAGGATGCGATCCATTGGACTTTGTGAGTCAATGTTGAATGGATTCGCAGGTGTCCCATCCGAGTCTGCCTGGTATTCAGGCAGCACACTACCGGTCACCGCGTAACGGGCCGCTTGGCGGGCCGCTGCGTTGACCGTGATGTACGCCCACATCAGGCGTGAGACTTCAATGATCAAAACGAACGCTAGCAGGAAGATAGGCAGAGTCAAAGCGAACTCCACCAACGACTGCGCTCGTCTTCTGTCGATTTTTGGTCGTGATGATTGCAATAGGTTCATTGTGCGACCTCTCATGATTCAAAATAATTTCGAGATGTGCGACAGGTGTCCGAAGCAAGCAGTTTCTGCAAAAGCTCCTCCTCTTGTGCGTTATTCAATTGTTAAAAGTGCCTTTTGCACCTATGCCTAGTATAACAGATGTTGCGTAGGTTGCTCCTAGGACTTTCGAGCTACCATGGTTAGAGTTTGGTTACGATTGCTCTACCCCGTGCAGACTGCTAGAATAGAACGCAAGTAGGCATTAGCAGACTGTGGTGGTACTTTATGACTGATGGACGGTCTATGCAGGATCCTAGCTTTCGTGGTCCACATATTCCACGCACACTTGCGCAGGTGCTCAACGAAGCGAATGAAGCCATCGTGCGCGGTGACTTGTCGAGCTTCATCCCGATCCCGACCGGCTTCGACCCGTTAGACGCCGCCATCGGGGGCGGGCTCCAGCGCGGTGAACTCACGCTGCTTGGTGGCGCGCAAGGCATTGGGAAGACCATTACCGCGTTGCAGATGGCACGCAATATCGCCAAAGCTCAGGGCATGTACGCCTTTTTCCTCTCCTACGAACATCCCGAAACTCACCTGATGAACCGCCTCATCTGTATGGAGAGCATCAATCCCCCGGAAATGAACACCTCCGCGGGAGTCCGTATGAAGGATCTCCAGGATATCATCGTTTCACGCCGAGCCAAACAGTACCTCGGCCGCCCTGGAACAGGCTCGCTGCGCGGCATCCTGCGTGAAGACGAGCGCACGTCGCCAGCGCTTGCTCGCATGGCGGAATATGCCGACCGTCTTATCATGATGAAAGCCAGTCCGGCTGTTACCACCCTGAACTCCATTCGCTCCATGACTGAAAAGCTTGTATCAGCAACCAAGGGCAACGTCGTTGTCTTTATTGACTACCTGCAGAAGGTAGCCATCTATCCGGAAACCGCGCGCGATGAGGGCGATAAGGTCACCATCATCGTCGAAGGTCTCAAGGATATTGCCCTATCACTGAACGTTCCAGTCATGGCCATTGTCGCAGCAGACCGTGAAGGCCTTCAATCCAAGCGCATGCACCTGTTCCATCTGCGCGGCAGTTCCGCTCTTGACTACGAGTGCGACATCGCTCTGATCATGAACAACAAATACAAGATCCTCTCGAAGGATCACGTTGCGTTTAACCCGTATCAGGCGCGTCAGTACCGCGAGTGGGTTGTCTTCACGATTGAGAAAAACCGCGCAGGGCAGGCCTTTATCGATGTGGAATTCCATCTGTACGCACCCTACTTCTCCTTTAATCCGCATGGGCAGCTCGTCCAACAACAGCTCATCGACGAGAAGATCATTGAGACTTGAGCCGCCCACCACGCTGCTAACGACCGGGCGACAGAGTCCGGTCGTTTTTGCTGCACGCCCACAAGACTAAGGTTCCATTTATCATCATGAACAAACTCAACGACCTTCCGATCGTACCAATTGTCATTGCTGGCGTTCTGATCCTCGCGGGCTGCGGCCTTGTCGGCGGTGTGGCCGCTCTGACACTCGGCGTATTCAGACAAACTGCACCCGTCAGTGAGCCGACCGTCTCACTTGCTGAGGTCGAACCTACGGCCCAGGCCACCGCGACTGCACTGTTCGAGCCAACCTTTACGCCTCTGCCCGCCACAGACACACCGGAAGCGACAGCCACACCTGAGGTAACCGAAGAACCGACGGCAACCACCGAACCAACCTCGGCTCCGGCGCCTGTGCAGACGTCAGCCGCACCGCCACCAACCGATCCGCCTGCACCTACAGCTACCTCACCGCCGGAGACAGGACCTCTCGGCCAGATCAGCTTCTCTCTGCAGCGTACGAGTATCCAGCCCGGCGAGCAGGTGATCTTCAATTTCAGCGTGACAAACATCACGCGCGATACGCTGCCTTTTGGCTTTCTGGGCGCAACAGTGCTTAATGCTGAGGGTGCAAATGTCAACTTCCAACCCAGTTGGACCGAGCACAGCCTTGAGGAAGACGAGACCCTGACTCATCAGGATAACATCAAGCCGGGTGTACTGACCGAACCGGGCACCTATACCGTTTACCTGACGGTCTGCTACTCCCCTGCGGATGAATGCCAGGTTGGCGGCGAATGGGTCTTTCTGAGTGGGCCAGTCGAGTTGACGGTGATCCAACCGTGACCGACTATGATGTGATTGTCATTGGGGCAGGGCATAATGCGTTGGTTGCCGCCGGGTACATCGCTCGTGCCGGATACAAGGTCGGGATCTTCGAGCGGCGCCATGTGGTCGGTGGCGCGGTTGTCACAGAAGAGCATGTGCCGGGCTTCCAGTTTGACCTGGGCGGATCGGCCCATCTGCTGATCAACAGCACGCCGATCGTTGACGATCTGCACTTGGCGAACTACGGGCTCGATTATATAGACATCGATCCGCTGTTCTTTGCTCCATTCCCAGACGGCACACACTTCACGATCTGGCGCGATGTCGATCAGACCTGTCAGAGCATCGCGACCTTCTCTGAACACGATGCGGAGGCCTACCGCAAATTCATTGACGACTGGATGCCGCTTGCCCGGGGCATGGTGGAAGCATTCAACGCACCGCCGCCACCCGTCAATTTCGTCCGGCATATTGGTCTGCACACCGGAACCCACCAACCATGGGAGCACCGCCTGCGCGATATCCTCGGTGGCTACGGGCCTCTGCTGCGGCGCACCTTTGAAAGCGAACAGGTGCCCGCGCTTATCGCCTGGATGGCTGCCCAATCCGGACCACCACCCACCGAAGCCCTCTCCGCACCCTTTGCGCTCTGGCACCCAATGTATCATGTTGGGGGCATGCGCCGTCCACGCGGTGGCTCTGGCATGCTGACACAGGCGCTGGCCCGCATGATCGAAGACCACGGCGGCGCGATCCACCTCAACAGTGCAGTAGCCAGCATCCTCGTCGAGAGTGGACGGGCCTGTGGTATCGAAACCCAGGACGGCCAGCGCGCAACCGCGCGTGCCATTGTCAGCGGTGCACACATCTATACAACGCTTGGCATGCTCGCTGAGGAAGCCGTATCAGGCTCTGACCGTGCGCTGGTGGAGAAATCGCGTGTCGGCAACGGCTTCGGATTCGTGGTGCGTTATGCTGTCGAGGAACTCCCGGATTACACGGCCCTGCCCTCACCGGCAGATGGAGCATCTGGTTACCACCATCGTGCAATGCAGTTTATCTGTCCGTCGCTTGACTATCTGGACCGTGCCTATGCTGACTATATGGCGGGCCGTCCTTCGACTGACCCTGCATTGATCAGCATGACATGGACTGCTGTCGATCCGACCCTGGCGCCAGAGGGCAAACATGTGATGTTCATCTGGGGCCAATACTATCCTTACGAGCTGGCGAGCGGCGAACACTGGGACGATATTGCTGAACGCGAAGCCGACCGTTTGCTCAACAAACTGGCTGAATACGCCCCCAATGTGAAGGGTGCAGTCATCGATAAGCTGATTGAGACTCCTGTTTTCCTGGAGCGCACGCTCGGGTTGCTGCGCGGTAACGTCATGCACCTGGAAATGTCCGTTGACCAGATGTTTATGATGCGCCCCGCCCTGACGATGAGCAGCTACCGCGGACCTGTAAAGGGCCTCTATTTGACAGGTGCCAGCACCCATCCAGGTGGTGGCATTATGGGTGCTTCTGGGCGCAATGCCGCCCTCACCCTGCTTTCCGATTTGAGCAGCCCGTTCCGTCAGTTTGCCAGATAGTTAGGGCCCTTTTAGAGTAAAAAGACGAGGTAAATCATACGGGAACCGTACGATTTGCACCCTTGCGTCAAGCAAACTGTTATTAGAATTGAACCCAAGAACGCACAAACTAAGGAGTTCGTTTTACGATGGTGGTATACGCAGCTGATCATCCACGCAGCACGGTCGGGCTGGAACGCTACGGCCTGACCGACCTCCACAACACGCAGGTCCACTGGAACCTGACTCCCCCTGAAGTCTATGAGCATGCCCTTGAGAACGGCGAGGGCCGCCTGACACGCCACGGTGCCCTGCGCGTACTGACCGGTCAGTACACGGGCCGCAGCCCCAAAGACAAGTTCTTCGTTGAGGAACCGTCAAGCAGGGACGATATCTGGTGGGGTGAGATCAACCAGCCTGTGTCTCAAGAAGTCTTCGACCATATGCATGCCAGGGTCGTTGACCATCTCAGTGATCGTCAGCATCTCTATGTACTTGACGCCTTTGCGGGCGCCGATCCCAAACACCGCATGCCGATCCGTGTGGTGACCGAAGCCGCCTACCACGCTCTGTTTGCCTGGAACATGTTCGTCCGTGCGACCCCAGACGAGCTGGCCATCCACAACCCCGAGTTCACTATCCTGGCCGCACCCAGTCTGAACGCCATCCCGGAAGAGGACGGCACCAAGACGGGGACGTTCATCGGTGTTGACCTCGGCCAAAAGCTGATCATCATCGTTGGCTCGCTGTATTCTGGCGAGGTGAAGAAGGGCATCTTCTCTGTGATGAACTATCTGCTTCCACAGAAGGGTGTGCTTCCGATGCACTGCTCAGCCAACATAGGCCCTGATGGTGACACCGCGATATTCTTCGGGCTGAGCGGCACGGGTAAGACCACCCTCAGTGCTGATGCCTCGCGGACCCTTATCGGTGACGATGAGCACGGCTGGAGCGATGACGGCGTATTCAATATTGAGGGCGGCTGCTACGCCAAAACCATCAACCTCAGCCCGGAGGGTGAGCCCGAGATCTATGCCACCACCCAGATGTTCGGCTCCATTCTGGAAAACGTGCCGCTTAACGAGCAGACTCGTGAGCCTGATTTCAGCAGCACACAGTACACACAGAACACCCGCGTCTCCTACCCGATCTTCTATATCCCCAACGCCAGTGAAACGGGCATTGGCGGGCATCCACGTAACGTCATCTTCCTGACAGCGGATGCCTTTGGTGTGCTGCCCCCCATCAGCAAGCTGACCCCAACCCAGGCCATGTACCACTTCATCAGCGGCTACACGGCCAAGGTCGCGGGGACCGAGCGTGGTGTCACCGATCCGGTAGCGACGTTCAGCGCGTGCTTTGGTGCACCCTTCATGCCGTTACACCCGACTGTTTACGCCGAGATGCTCGCCGACAAGATCGAGGAACACGATGCGAACGTCTGGCTGATCAACACCGGCTGGAACGGACAGGGCGAACGCATGAAACTCGCCTGGACACGCCGCATGGTCAATGCAGCGCTCAACGGCGAGCTTGACGATGTGGACTTCGTAGAAGAGGACTACTTCGGACTGTACATTCCGACAACGATTGCGGGTGTGCCCGATGAGGTGCTCGATCCGCGTAACTCATGGGATGACAAAGACGCATACGATAAAAAGGCCCGCTATCTGGCGTCGCTGTTCCATGAGAACTTCGAACAGTTCAAGGACCGCGCCAGTGAGGACATCCTCAAGGCGGGACCCAAAGTCTGAGTGACACATTGAGGCAGAACGGGAGGAGCACGCAAATGGTGTTCCTCTTTTCGTTTTGAGTGCTGTCAGGGGAGGTCTTGCAAAACCAGGTCAGCGGCGACCTTGCCGGACAATGCCACCATCGGTACACCACCACCTGGATGGGTGGTCCCACCTGCGAAGTACAATCCCTTGATATCAGGAGCCCGGTTGTGCGGCCGGCGGAACGCTGCCCAGCGATTGTTGGATGAGGCACCATATAAGGCCCCGAAGCGCGCTCCCGTCAGCCGTTCAATGTCTACGGGGGTCAACATGTGTTCTGCGGCGATCCGTCCCGTCAGATCATGCCCCCATCCAGCCAGGCATTTTAGGATGAGATCGCGGTAAGCCGGGGCCTCTTTGCTCCAGTCGAAGGAATCGCCGAGTGGGGGTGCATTGACAAGCACAAACCAGTTTTCATGACCCCGCGGTGCGTGCCCTGGATCGGTTTTGGAGGTTGCTGTCACATAGATCGTTGGATCGGCGGGCGGCACGCCCCGGCCAAAAATCGCATCGAATTCCGCCCTGTAGTCATCAGAGAAGAAGATATTGTGGTGTGCCAGCTCAGGCGACTCGCCACGTACACCCAACATCAGCACAAATCCTGAACAAGACGGGTCTCTTTTGGAAAGCTGTGCCAGCCGGCGCTTCACACCCGGGTTCTCTGGCAGCAGATGCTCGTAAACGGTAGCCACTTCCACATTGGCAACCACAGCCTGAGCATCAACCTTCGATCCATCGTCAAGCTGAACGCCTCGCACACGACCATTTCGCGTCTCAATGCAGGCCACTTCCATGCCTGTCCGGATCGCCACACCGAGTTCCTCAGCCAGACGGCCGAGAGCCTCCGCGATCCGGTAGATGCCCCCTTCTGGATACCAAACACCTCCACTGAGCTCCACATGGCCGATCACGTTGAGGGTTGCTGGCGCCTGATATGGGCTTGCTCCTACATACGTTGCAAATCGCCCGAAAAGCTGGCGCAGATGTGGCGAGTGTACGTGCTGCCGGATGGCCTGGTTCATAGTGCGCAGCCCATCCACCCGAACCGCATCCCAGATGGGAACCCGCAGAAAGCTTGCCGGGGTCGGGGGATGATCATAAATGAACACCGGCCCCACAATACGATGCAGACGGGCCACGTAACTCAGATAGGAAAAATACCCTTCCACATCCCGCTCATCGATTTGGCCGATCTGGCGAGTCATCGTCGCAATATCACGGCTTGCATCAAACACCGTGCCATCCCGGTAGAAGTAGCGTGTCAGCGGCTCGACGGGGAGCAACTGGAGATAGTCTTCCATGCCACGCCCCGCCGCTGCGAACAGATCACTGAATACATGCCGCATGGTGATCACCGAGGGACCCGTATCCCACCGGAAGCCACCATCGCGGATCTGCCCCATCTTGCCGCCGAGGGTCTCGTTTTGCTCCAAGAGCACAACCTGCTGCCCCGCTGCCTGCAGCCGGACAGCAGCACTCAGCCCCCCAATTCCGCCGCCGATCACGACCACCGTCATGACGCCACCTTATGCTGCACACGCCGTCCTTTCCATTCAACCGGACCCAAAGAGCGCACCGCGATGATCGTCATTAACACCACAGAGACAGGCATCAACACCGCATCAATCACTCTTTGGCGGGTTACTGCCGCGCTCAATCCACGCACAAATACGCCCAACCCGATCAAAGCCAGCGGCACAACCGGCCATCCCGCTGCGAAGGGCAATGCCCACCCGAGCGCAAGCCAGATCCAGGGTGCCACAAACACACTCCAGTGGAACAATGTGGAAACCGCGAGGAAGGCGGGACTGTTCGCGTGCCCGGCCAGGATGTTCTTAGCGAAGCCCTCGCGCACTTCCGGCCAACTGCTGTACATCCGGCAGCCGATGAGTCCGTTTCCATCAGCCATCACGAGCCGTGCGCCCCGCCTTTTGACGGCCTGCCCCAGTGCAATATCCTCCACCACGTTTAATCGCACTGCTGCATGCTGGCCAACGGCCTCATATACATCCCGCCGAAACACCAGACACTGCCCGTTCGCCGCGGCGAAAACCGGCCATGGGAACAGACGCACCGCCAGCTCTGGCAGGTACGCCACAACAGCCAGCGCCATCAGTGGCACGACCAGCCGCTCACCCCATGTCACCGTGTGCTGCGTCGGCCAGACCGTCAGCATGTCGGCCTTGTACTCCGCCATAAGCGCGATCACACCACCCAGCGAACCCGGCTCCCAACGTACATCGGCATCAGTGAACAGCAGAACATCGCCCCGTGCGGTTTCAGCCAGCTGCTGGCAGGCCCAATTCTTACCGCCCCACCCGGTGGGCAACGGTTTGCCTTCTATTACCTTCAGCCTCTCATCGACGCCCCCCGCCGTACGTGCCGCTCGCCCGGTGCCGTCAGCAGACTCGTCGTCAAGCACGATAACCTCAAACGCCGGATACTCCTGTTCAAGCAGCCGCCGGACGGTCTCCCCGATCACCGCGGCTTCATCGCGGGCCGGTATCAGAACGGAGACTGTCGGAGTCCACGCCGGGGATGCCGCTCGCATTCGTGGGAATGTGATTGCGTTGAGAACGGCCACGCCGGACAGCACCAACAGAATGAAGCCCGCAACGATCCAGATCATGGAGCGGGAGCCTCGCGCCCGAGCAGCCTGCTCGCCCGGTTGAGGAGCCCTTCGCGGACAGCCAGCGGCTCACGCAGATCATCTCTGTACTTGATGATCCACACGACAAGGTTGCCCGCCCAGATGACCATCCATACCGGCGAGCGATAATACAACAGCACAAACAGCCCGAAGCAGCCCCACATGGCGAGCACCGACCAACCGCTCACTTTCAGCACGGCAAACCACACACCAAGCAGCAGTCCCATTAAAGTGGGTGCCACCCCAATGGTCAACCCGGACCAGGTACCGAATGTAGCCGCTACGGCTTTGCCCCCTTTGAAGCGCAGAAACGGCGAATATGCATGACCCAATACGGGAGCCAGTGCAATCGGTACCAGACCCCAGCCTGTAATCCCAAGCACAAAGTGCGCAATGCCAACCGGGATTGCTGCCTTCAGCCCGTCGAGCAGACCAGCCAGACCGGCCCACACAGGCCCCAGCGATTTGCCTACATTGGCCGCACCCGGATTCGCATCCTCACCGTAGTCACGGATGTCAAGGCCCCCTACGATGCGCCCGATCAGGATCGAGTACGGCACCGCTCCTGAGAAAAAGCCGATCACTGTCCAGAGGATGACTTCCACGCTGTATACTCCTTCCGCCATGCCACCGCTGTGAACAACCCCATCGCCATAAACCCGACCAATGCCGGACCCGGCTGTCCCCAGAACAGCCCCAACCCGATCGCTTGGAAAACCCAGGTCAGCGAGTAGATGACCAACAGCGGCACACGCGGCAGCTCGTCCGGGCGGATGATCAACGTGAACACAGCACCGGTCGCGGCCCAACCCAGGAAGTTTACCCAGGGAATGCCGAAGTAGCCGCTTGGGTTGTCCCACACCCACAGGCCCTTAGCAACCATCTGTGGGTCCAAATACAGGTCCCAGGCTGTCAGAGCCAGTCCACTTAACACAGCGAAAACAAGAACCGCCCCCACTCGGGAACGGTTTGCCACCAACCGGTCAACCACGCTCCACGCGGGCGCGAGCATCATCATCCACGCCAGGGGGATAATCACCGGAACCCCCTGGATTTGAGGTTGGAGTAGGGCGGTGTACTCATAATGCCCAAAAGGGACGCCCGTTGTATGGCCCACAAACTCAACCAGCCACGATCCGGCAGTGACAACCGCCACTGCCGCCAGAATACGCGCTGCCTTCCAGCTGCAGGCCAGAGCCGCCATGCTCGCTGCAAACTGCGCCACCACACCCACGGACGCTATAAGCGGAAAGCGTTCATAACCCACCGTCCAGATTGTGATCGGTGTTGCGATCAGTGTCGCGAGCCATACAATGACGGCGATACTCCAGACAATGAATGCACCCCGGCGCTCCGAACGCAGCGAGTCCCGCAGGAAGGCCCCAACGGGTTTGCCCGCAGCAGCCCTACTTTGCCACAGCATGCCCGTCCTCCGTATTCTTGAACCGTGCCACCAGCGCTTGTGCACGCCGCTTCGCCACCGGTGAGAGCATCAGCGTCATACCGAAGCCGATCAAGACGTTGGTCATCAGGAAGAAGACCATTTCCTCCAGTGGGAGCACCCCAACCTTGACACCCGTGGTTTGGATCGGGTCAATGGTCCAGGTGCCGCTGTTGATCGCCAGGTAGTCAACCACCCACAGATAGAGTGTCGGCACACCGATGCTCAGCACCAGCAGCCGCCAGTTTGCGACCAGTATGTCCCCACCGAACACGATCTGGACAAACACGGGGATCAGCGCCCATGAGAGGATCAAAGTCAGGTAGGTGCCAGGCACCCATCCGCTGAGCAAAACCGCGGTCGAAACAGCCCAACCGATCACGACGGCAGCGGTGAGCCCGAGTCGAAGCCGGGGTCGCACCGGGATGCTCTCCCGGTTTGGGGTGACGGTGCGCATCAGTCCGATGGTCCACAGCCCTGTCATAATCGTCTGCACAATGAAGAAAGTGTATTCTTCTATTGGCACATACCCAAGGGTGATCCCCGTGACGAGGTTTTCGTCATACCACCAGACACCAGTAGCCACCAGATAGTTATCCCAAGGCGTCGTATAGAACAGCGCCATCAGCACATGGATACCCAGGATCACAAACGGCTCCCAACGGATCTGTGCGGACTCACCACGCAGCAGAGCACGCCACTCACGCAGCGGAACCAACACCCCCATGAGCACAATCGGCGGCAGGATGAAGGTCGCCAACACACCAAAATACGTCATGCAACCACCTTATTTACATAATCCACAACGAGTTCTACCACTCGCCCATTCGAAGGCGATTCAGCTTTCACCATGTCATGACCGGCCTGGATTTCCACATAGCGCAGCAGCCCATTCCTGAAGCGCTCACGCAGCCTCTCAGTGAGCCGTACCGGCACGGTTGCGTCATGGCTGCCTTGTATGATCAAAGTCGGCACTCTGACGTGCGGGGCACCATCGTAAGCCATACGACCAGCCCGCATGAGTTGGTGAACGGCTCCCGTGGGCAGCGCCGTTTCCTCTCGCAGCCGCTCCTGAACGTCGGGGTCATCGAGGTCAACACCCGGCAGCATCCGCTCGAATTCCCGCCGCACCTGCGGATCGCTGAAGTCGGCGTTCTCAAAGGGACGGACTTTCGGCACAAAGTGCTTGGCAATGGGGATAACCGGTGCCCACGGGTTGTCCAGCTTCCAGAAGGGAGCGGTTAGCACCAGAGCTTGTGGATCAAGGTCTCCGGCAGCCAATCTGATCGCCAGCGACGCGCCCATCGAATGCCCAACCACGATGCAGTGGCTGCTGTGGCGCTTCAATTCATGCCAGGCAGCCTCCGCGGCTGCCAGCCAATCTTCGGCACGGCGATCTTCAAGGGTCACGATGTCCTGCCCAAAGCCCGGCAGTCGCGGCGCATGCACGGACCACCCTCTCTCGTGCAGTGCCTCCCCGATAGGGCGCATCTCAGCCGGGGTGCCCACAAATCCATGGATCAACAGAGCACCGCTGTCACCGTTCTTCAGCAGGAAGGGTTGGTGCTCAGGTGTTGAATAAGGCAGTGCGTCATCCACGGCGGCGTGCCCTTGACAGCACCAGCGCAAGGATCACATCCCACACCAGCAGACCGGCTCCCTGTGCGATGATGCCCCAGCCCATACCCTGCCGCTGCTCATCATCAGGCCGGCTTGCCGCCAGACGGGAACCGCCAACAACGTACAGCACATCCAGCACCGCATTAACCCACAGCGCGATCTCAAAAGTGCGTGTGGCCTTATCATGCTGCGGCTGTTCGATCTCACCAGCTGCATATTTCTCGGCATTGGTCGCTGCACCTCGGAGCCCCAGCACTGCGATGATCAGATTGATCGCACCCCACCCAGCAAATTGACTGCCAAAGCCCTTTAACCACTCAGAGCGCTGCTGCCACCACAGCAGTCCCATCAGTATCGAACCAACTGCCCACCCGGTGAGCACAGGCATCGCGCTGCGCTGAAACTCATAGACGTTGAAGGTCCCTTCTATCCGCGTGTGTTCAGCCATGATTTGATCACCAGTCCGATCATCTGTGCTGTCGTTGCCCCCGATTTTTTGGAGAAGACATCATACTCATTTTCACGAATACTAAGCAGTATTGCCCGGTAGATCTCAAGACCGCTCATCACCGCCCACCTACCGCTGGCCAGCATGCGGACCCCTTCAAAGGCATGTGCATAATATGTCTCGGTACGTTCGATCTGGTATTCCAACAGATCAATAAACGCGGTCGATATGCTGCCTTGCGCGATATCGTCTTCACTGACCCCGAAGTTTGCCATATCCTCCAGCGGCAGATAGATGCGCCCAATACGGTAGTCATACCCCACATCCCGCCAGAAATTGCTCAGCTGCATCGCTATCGAAAGCGAGTCGGCATGCGGCAGAGCATCCTCAAAAGACCACTGTCTGCGCACACCTAGGATATACATCATGGCGCGTCCAACCGGAATGGCACTGCCATCCATATAGTGGATGAGATCCTCAAACGTCTCGAACCGTGTGATCGTGATGTCTTCTTTCATTGCGCGGAAGTACGTCGCCATCACTTCTTTAGGGATGCCGCACGTCAGCGCCGTATTCAGGTAGGCACGCATCACGGGGTCGTGACTTGTCCCCTGCTCGAATGCGCGCCAGTAGGTCTGCTCCCAATCATCGATAGCCGACCACTTCGATGGAAAACCTGCATACGATACGTCAACCCGGTCGTCACCCACACGCATCAGCGCATACAGCGCCTCTACGTGATGTAGTTTGTCAGGCGGCAGGACGTTGCTCGCAAACGAGTAATTCTTGCTCGCTGCCCGCATGATGCGGCGACATTCAGCGTAATCGTCCCAGAGCGATGTCCCTTTTTCAGGGCTTTCCACAGGCGTCATGTACGCCAGTGCAGCCACTTTCTCCTTTACAGCCATTCCTGTGTGATCCTTTCGGTGACAAGCCGGGATGAGATCAAGACCATAGGCATCCCGATGCCAGGGTAGGTGCCCTGACCAACAAAATACATGCCCTCAATGTCACGGGCTTTGTTGTGTGGACGGAAGAATGAAGATTGAAAGAATCCCTGTGACAGCGATCCGAATGCCGTCCCATACATCGCATTGATGTCGACCAACCAGTCTGTGGGGCGGTACTCGCGCTCAAAGACGATATGGTTCTCAAACTCCGGATCGCCCAGAATACGCCCGATACGGTCGATCAGCTGCTTGCGTACAACCGGTGCGGTCTCGTCCCAGCTGAAGTCGTTCCCATCCAGGTTGGGCATCGGAGCCAGCACATAGATCGCGCTGTGGCCTTCCGGTGCCAAACTAGGATCAGTTAGGCTTGGAATATTGAGATGGAACGATGGTTCCGCCGGGACGCGCTTGTTCACAAAGATGTCGTCAAGGTTGGCCCGGTAGTCTTCTGAGAAATAGAGGGCTTGATGCCGGACGTTCTCGTAGGTCTGGTTTACACCCAGATAGAGAATATACCCGGAGCATGAGTAGTCCATTTTGCTGAAGCGCCGGTCCGGATAGCGCTTGCGATGCTGTGGGGCGAGCAGATTCTGATATGTGTACGGCAGATCAGCATTGGAGACCACAATCTCCGCCGGGATCTCCTCGCCTGATTCCAGCCGCACACCAACTGCTCTGCCGTTCTCCACACAGATCTCAGCAACTGGTGCGTTGGTCCGCACCGTTACCCCGAACTCATCAGCCAGCTGAAGCATATCTTCGATGATGCTGTAAATACCTCCCATCGGGAAGTACATGCCCAGCGCCAGATCCGCGTAGGTGATCAGACTGTACATGGCCAACGCATCAAACGGCGAGAGCCCAAGGAACATCGAGTGGAACGAGAACGCCTTGCGCAGCTTATCGGAATGGAAATACCGGCTGACCTGGCCATAGAGGTTCTGGTAGGCTTGGGTCTGTACCAGCCGTACACCCGCCTGTGGATTGGCCAGATCGGTAATATGATCGTAGTTGCGTTCAACGAAGTCCATGCCAAGTTCGTACTTGCGCGCACTGTCACCTATAAAACGGAACAACCGCTCCGTCACCCCCGGCTCGACCTTCTCTACTTCCTGCGCCAGCTGCGCCATATTCGCAAAGAGATCGACGTATGTATCATCGTGATAGTAGATGCGATAGTTGGGGTCAAGCTGCCGGAAGTCCAACCGCTCGTTAATATCCAGCCCCAGCGCGCGGTACGTTTCGTCAAACGCCTCTTTCATCACGAGGATGGTCGGGCCCATATCGAACCGGAACCCCTCTTCTTCGATCACATTGCTGCGTCCGCCTGGCTTTGCCTGCTTTTCGAGAACAGTCACGTCAAAGCCCTTGTGAGCCAGCCGTAAGGCTGTGGCCAGGCCGCCCATTCCGGCGCCGATCACAATTACCCGTTCCATCTTGTCTCCCCAAATTTTGTGGTCTGAGAGGACCACATAAATCCAAACGTCTCCAAGAGTGTATCAAATTTGTACACCCTTTGTACAACCTTCGGAAAAATGGCGTATGGTGATTAAGGCTGGCTGAGCGGTGGTGAACTTTCAAAGAAGAGTGACCACCATACACTTAAGGGTGAGAGATCAGTCTCTGCGGGTTGTTCGGGCTCGTCCACGGAGGGTGGAGCCATAGGAGGTAGGGCAGGCAAATCGATTGGTTGGCCTTCGATCATGGGCACGACCAGTACTTCACCCGGGCGGACCATTTTGCCTTCGCTGTGCGCCCAGTCCGTCACAAAAGCCGGGCTGCTGAAGTAGGTCTTCTGCGCTTCCAGTTCAAGGCGTTCCGCCTCCAATCGGGCAATCTGTGCCTCGAGCGCCTCCTGTTCAACGAGCTTCTCCTGCCCTTCAACAACGCGCTGCCGGAAATCAAGTATCAGCATGCCGCCAAAGATCAAGATAGGGATCAACAAGATCTGGATGTTGCTCAGCGGAAGTCGCCGGCGTGGGGGGGATTGGGATGATGTATCGTCGCTCATATGGTGTGCCCCGTACACACTTAGAGCCAGGCATATGCCTGGCTCGTTTGCTGCCGAGTGCCGAGGGTGGGAGTCGAACCCACACTCCCTAAACGGGAACTACGCCCTGAACGTAGCGCGTCTGCCTGTTCCGCCACCTCGGCCGATAGGACTATAGTTTAGCGTGCACACTGGATTTGTCAAGTGCACTCAAATCACTCGTTGGGCAGAAAGTCGTTTGTGAAGGCCTCTTCAACAGGGATGGGTGCATCAATGACTCCGTTATCAACCATCCATTGAGTGTAGGCTTCCCATGTCTCCTCCGCCTGATGGCCCCACTGCGGTGCGTCACCCTGGTAGCGGGGCGAGAGCCACTGTTGGCTGGCCCGGATGATTGCCTCACCTGTTTCAGGCGTCTCCGCTGCGAGGATCTGTGCGGCTTCCTCCGGGTTAGCGGCGGCGAATTCGTACCCACGTGCGATGGCGTGCACAAACG
>JAADYX010000203.1 GCA_010092885.1 Chloroflexota bacterium
ATCCACATCCCCGTCGAGCGCGAGATCGACTCCAGCAGGCGGATGGACCACGCATCGTCGTTCACCACCACGATCACAGCGCGCAGGTTCACCGGTGCGTTGTGCATCAGCGGTAGGCACGCGGCGATCCGCTCCGGCGACGGGCTGCCCGCCGGCAGACGGGCATCCACCACAAGATCCACCTTGAACTTGACGGCTCGCAGCGGAACCAAGATTTCTTCAATAATCTGGGGGAGATCCTCCCACCGGGTTTCTTCGGAGAGCCTGGCCCGCAGGCAGCTCTCACAAGGCCAGTCAAACAGCACACTCATTCGCACTTTCCTCCTGCTCCAACTATAGCAGGGGGGAAGGCGATTTTGGGCTTACAAAGTCCTTGCGACAGCCGGCCCTACCTTATGCCTGCCGCAGCACAGCAGGGTTCGGGTTTAGCGGGCCGCAGCCACGCGCTCGGCGACAATGTCGTAGGCCTCATCAAGCGTGTCGACCGCGCGGTAGCGTTCACCAAACACAATGCCGATGATATCGAGGAAGGTGCGGCCCACCGTGCTGTACCCCACAACCACTACCGCGTGGATGTTGGTCGGCAGGCGGGCGGCCTGGGTGCGCAGGTTCAGCAGGGTGTTTTTACCGGCAGGCTCGGGGGCGTTGGTCACATCGAAGATCACCCCGAGCGGCTTGCCGTGTGCAGTCGCCATCTCGATGGCTTCACCACACGCCAGATGGAAGGATTCCCAGTCCTTGGGCGGGGTGGCTTTGATGATAATCGTATCAGGGTGAGCATCATCCCAGAAGGTTTCGTAGGGCATAATCACTCCTCCATAGTTTGTCCCGGCTATTGTAAAACAGAAGATTCCGGCACGCGAATGGTTGGCAAGGCCTCTGCACACTTGTCCAATATCGTGTATGATGTGCGGGCATTTCACGCCCAATTGTGATCCGAAGAGGAGACACGTGTCATCCTACCGCACCCAGAAGCACATCACCGATCCATTTCTGGACAAGCTCGATCCGAAGAGCCTGGCCGACTTTTTGGCCAGCCTGGCAACCATCAACCTCAGCGCGGGTGAGGTCGTCTTCCGTGAGAACGATCCGCCCGATGTCCATTACCACATCAAAGACGGCACCATCGTGCTGACCCAGGGCGACGAAACCATCAACACGTTGGGCAGCGGCGATGGATTCGGCGGCACGGCCCTGATCAGTGACCTGCCGCGCAGCGTCACCGCCGCCGCCCGGACAGATGCCACGCTCTACAAGATCCCCCGCGACCGCTTCGCCGAGGTAATCGCCACACAGCCGGGCGTCGCCACGCAGATCTACGATCTGCTGGCCCAGCAGGTGCGCCGGGCGATGTTCACCACCGTGCTGCGGCGCATCATCGGCGACTTCGATGCGGAGCTGCTGGCCGCGATCGAGCCGTATGTCTCATGGCGGCTGTTTGAGCCGGGTGAAACGATCTTCGCGCAGGACACCATCGGGGAGGAGATCTACGTCATTGCGGCGGGCCGTGTCCGTGTGACCTATGATAACGGCGTGCGCGACCGTGTGCTCGGCGAGGTGGGCGGCAGTGACTTCTTCGGGGAGATGGCCATCCTCGGCGACTCCGTTCGCACCGCGACGGTCACCGCTTTGCGTGAGACGACGACCGCCAGCATCACGGCGGAGGGCTTCCAGAAGCTCATGGCCGAGTCACCCGCGTTCGCCAGCCAGGTGATGCAGACCATCGTGCAGCGCCTGCGCGGCACCATGAACCGGGCCCATGTTCATAAGCCGCTCAGCCTGAACCTGTCGATGGTCGCAGCCTCGCCCGGCGTGGACCTCGAAGGCTTCGTCGCTGACCTGATGCCCTTCCTACAGAAGCACGGCAACGCCATCGCCGTCACCCGTGAGAGCTTCAGCAAGCGCTACGGCCTTGATCACAATCTGGACCAAATCCCGGACATTCTGATCCGCCTGTGGATGAACGAATTGGAATACATGCACAACTACGTCATCTACATCGCGGATGACGACTGGTCCATGTGGACCAACCTGATCACGCGCGGCACCGACCGTGTGCTGTTCGTCGGGGAGGCCCAGGGGGGCCCCCAGCCGGACGACCTGGCCCGGACCATCTCGGCGGAGGTGCCCAACCAGCACTTCGAGCTGATCCTGCTGCACGCGCCGGAGACGCGCAAGCCGGAAGGCACAGCGGCCTGGCTGGATGCCTACCCGGTGGTGCGCCACCACCACGTCCGCAAGCAGGATGGAGCACACTTCGCGCGGGTGGCCCGCCTGCTGACGGGCAACGGCATCGGGCTGGTGATGGGCGGCGGCGGCGCGCGCGGCTATGCGCACATCGGTGTGTGGCGCGCCCTGATGGAAGCCCAGGTGCCTGTGGATGCCATCGGCTGCGTGAGCATGGGCGCGGTGGTGGGCGGCGGGTTCCTCGATGCGATGAATAACGACGGCAGCCTGTACGCCATCGCACAGGAGAAGGCCGCCAGGTACGGCGCGCGCAAGGTTCTGCTCGACCCGACTGTCCCCGTCAGCGCCATGATGCGCTCCAAGAAGGTCACTGAGGCGATGCGCGGCGTGGCCGGATCCATGAATATTGAGGATGGGTGGCTGCCCTTCTTCTGCATCAGCACCAACATGAGCCAGGCCGACCTGGTGATCCACCGCCGCGGGCCGCTGCATAAGGCCGTGCGGGCCAGCCTGAGCATCCCGGGGGTGTTCTCACCGGTTGTGCGTGACGGCGACCTGATCATCGACGGCGGCGTGATGAACAACTTCCCGGTGGACATCATGCGTGAGTTTCTGGGGGGCGGCACAGTGATCGGTGCGCTGGTACGCAGCCAAGGCTCCGGGCGCACTTACGCAATCGACGATCACATTGACGGTATACGGGTGGTCCTCAGCCGGTTCGTGCCGTGGATGAAGAAACAGCGGGTGCCCTCGATTGTGCGCACCATCCTGAGTTCATCGTCGGTCAACAGCTACCATCGCCTGGACGAGTATCGCAGCCGCACCGATGTGCTGCTGGAGACGGATACCACGCCCTATGGCACGCTGGATTTTGACAACCACGCCGAACTAGCCGAACTCGGCTACACGCAGCAGCGTGAGGCGATCAGGGCGTGGGCGGAGGCCAACCGGGAGCTGATCGACCAGCCGCCGCAGTGGCACCCGATCTGATGGCTTCCGGTTGAATGCCGGCAGGCATCAGTTCCCGATCCGGTGTATGATAGCGACCGTGCTTTCAAGAAATCTGAAGGAGACGTTATGTTCAAGCGGATGAAGATTGGCCTGACTGTGGGCCTACTGGCCACGGCGGCCGTCCTGTTCACGCAGACAGCGCATGCGGCAGCAGATGTGATCACCGTGGTGAGCGGCCCGACCTTCGCCCTGGGCCATTCGGCGATCGCAATCGACGAGAACGACAACCCGTATATCGCCTACTACAGCGGCTTAGGGGGATTGGCGCTGAGTGTGTGCGATACCCCAACGTGTACCAATCCGATCATCCGCGAGTTGGGTGACCTGGGTAACTCCGCTTTTTACCCTAACGTGGCGCTCGACTCTTCCGGCAATCCCGTAATTGGTTCGCAGGATTCTTCGTTTGACCAGCTGGAATTAGTCCGGTGCACCGACCCAACCTGCGCCAGTTCCACCGTCACGGTGGTCGACAGCCAAGGCGATGTTGGGCAGTACGCCTCAATGGCGCTTGATTCAGCCGACCGGCCGGTGTTCAGCTACTATGACGCGACCAACACCGACCTTAAACTGGCCGTTTGCAACAATCTCACCTGCACCAACCCGACCATCCGCGTCCTTGATGCTTCGGGTGGCGATGTCGGCCTGTATACATCCATCGTGCTCGATGACGCCAACCGCCCGATCATCAGCTACTACGATGCGGCCACCCCCGAAAAGCTGAAGCTGGCGGTGTGCAACAACCCGACCTGCACCAACCCTGCGATCACAACCGTGGACAGCGGTGCCGGTATCGGCGAGTATACCTCCGTGACCCTCACGCCGGAGGGCCTGCCGGTCATCAGCTACACGGGTGGCATAGACGGCATCTATCTGGCGCTGTGCAATGACCGTATCTGCTCCAACCCGACCATCCGCACACTGCAAAATATCGAGGCGGCCTATACCTCCATCACGATTGGGGAGACAGGCTATCCGGTGGTGGCCTACTACGACGCCACCAATGAAGACCTCAAGCTGGCGGTGTGCACCAACTCCAGCTGCTCCAACCGCAACATCCGTACATTGGACAGCGGGGGCGATGTGGGCGAGTACGCGGCCATCGCTGACCGCGCCGTGGCCTACTTTGACAACACCAACCTGACAATCAAACTCTACCGCGCCTACCGCCCGACCCTGCCCAACGCTGGCTTTGACCTGCCGCTGAGCGACTGGGCGCTGATCGGCGGTGCGGATAACGCCCAACTGTGCCTCACCGATGGCTGTGCAGTCGCGCTGACCGGGGACGGCAGCACGGACCTCATCCGCACGACAGTGCCCGTCGAGACGATCCCCGGCGGGCTGTGGACGCTCAGTTTTGAGGTGACCGGCCTCAACATCGCCTCCGGTGGGCAGATGGGCGCGCGGCTGGAGTTCCTTGAAGGTGACGCAACCGTCGCGACGGCCAACTGCCTTGCACCGGAGCGCGGCACATTCGACGCCACGACCGTCACCTGCCCACCGGCAGCGGCCCCCAGCTCTTATGACGCCATCCGCATCAGCATCGGCTGGCAGAATATCAGCGGCGGTTTGCTGTTCATCGATGACGTGGCACTTGATGTAACCAACTGAGGCAGTCGACTGGCACAAACGGACAGACCCCGGCCTAGGCCGGGGTCTGCTTGCTTCAGGGGGTGCTCAGCGCGTCAGGGAGGCGCTGTCGATGCCCATCAGGCCGCTGTCCGCGCCCACCCAGCCGATCTCCACGAGCACGGAGTCGTAGGCGGTCGGGGCGGTGACGGTGCAGGTCTGCTGCTGCCAGTTGAAGCTGCCGGTGTTGTTCGCCAGGCAGTTGATCTTCTGCTGTGAGCCGCCATCGAAGAAGGTCAGGCGTGCGCCGTTCAGCGTGCCCGCCGGGATGTTCTGGCCGCCCATCGCGTACGTCAGGGTGAAAGGATCGCCCGCGAACCCGCTGACGGTCACCGTCTGGCGGACGACGGCCTGCCCGCCCTGCCCGCTGAAGAGGAT
>JAADYX010000204.1 GCA_010092885.1 Chloroflexota bacterium
TTGAAGAAGACCACACTGTCGATGCGGTTGATGAACTCCGGTGAGAAGAAGCGCACCATCTCCTCACGGATGACCTGCTCCTGTTCCTCGAGGGATGACCTGGGCCCGAAGCCGATCTTCTGGTTGGCGAGGATCTGCGCCCCGAAATTGCTGGTCAGGATGACAATCGTATTGCGCAGGTTGACCATCTCTGACGCGCCGTTGATCAACACGCCCTCATCGAAGAGCTGGAGGAAATGTTGGAAAACTTCCGGATGCGCCTTCTCGAACTCATCGAGCAAGATGACGGCGAAGGCGTGATCCTGCAGGCGCATGGTGAACTGGCCGCGCCGTGAGTCGAGATTGAAGCCGTGCGGATCGCCGAAGAGGGTGCTGGTGTGCCACTCCTGTGTGTAGTCCGCCATATTGAAGCGCACGATCAGATCGTCACTGCCGAACAGGTAACGCGACAGCACGCGGGCCAGTTCCGTCTTGCCGACGCCGGTCGAGCCGATGAACAAAAAGACGCCCATCGGGCGGCTGGGGTTGTTCAGGCGGGTGCGCAGCAGGCTGAGGGTCTGTACCACAACATCTACGGCCTGCTCCTGCCCGAGCACGAGATCGTTGAAATGCCTGCGGACCATCTCTTCGTCGAACAGTTCGTCGTCGGTGAGCAGCATGCGCGGCAGGCCCGTCTTCTCCTGAAAGCGCGCAATGATGTTCTCATCGCTGATGCTGGGATCGGGCTCATCGGCGGCGGTGCGCAGCGCGATGGCTTCGGCGATCAGATCCATGGCCTTGCCGGGCAAATACTCGTTGAGGGCAAAGCGCCGCGTGACATCAAGTGCAGCCTCCACGGCAGCGGGCTCAACTAGGATGGAATGGCGGTCCTCGAGCCAGTCCGTGGCCTGATCGATCATGGCACGTGCGTCGTCGGTATCGGGCTCACTGATGCGGACTTCCATCAGCACGTGCTTGTATTCCGGGTAGGTGGTCAGGAAGTTGTTGACCTGTGCAGTTCGCCCCTCTGCCAGGATGCGGGTCTCGCTGCTCTGGAACTGCCCCAGGAAGAACTGCGCCATATCAAAGGGATCATCCATGGTGGCCCCGGCAGCCATCAGGCTGGGGAGACCATCAACCACTAGGATCACCTCCGGGTGGCTGCTCCACTTTTCGAGCAACATACCCAGGCGTTCCTGCCAGCCACGCACACCGAAGGCCCGCAGCACACTGCGCGGCCCCAGCGACCAGAGTTGGCTGCCAGCCAGCGCCTGCGGACAGTCTTCGGATTGGATCCGCCGTGCCACCTCATTGATCAAGGTGGTCTTGCCGACCCGTGCTCCCCCGGTTACCAGGATGCGGCCCTTGAGCGGGGAGGCCAGGGAAGTCAGCACCTGCTCCACCTCCGCGTCTCTGCCGTAGGCACGCGGCACCTCATCACGGGCAACCCGTTCAGTGAGGTTGGCCGCACACTGCGAAAGCAGCTCGTGGAGGGAGAGGTTGTCGGATCTGTCCAGCGGGGCGGATAGGTGGAACATCAAACCGCCGCGACTGGCAGCACAGTGCGCAGGAACTGGCCGGTATAGCTGCCGGCAGCGGCCGCGACCTGCTCAGGTGTGCCGGTTGCGATCACTTCGCCACCGGCGTGGCCGCCCTCAGGGCCCATGTCGATGATGTGGTCGGCCACCTTGATGATATCGAGATGGTGTTCGATCACGACCACCGTGTTGCCCTGATCGACAAGCGTTTGCAGCACATCGATCAGACGCGCCACATCGCCCGCGTGCAGGCCCACCGAAGGCTCATCGAGCACGTAGAAGGTGCTGCCCGTTGAGCGTTTGGCCAACTCGCGGCTCAGTTTGATGCGCTGGGCCTCACCCCCGGAAAGGGTAGTGGCAGGCTGCCCCAGCCGAATATAGCCCAGGCCTACGGATTCGAGCGTTTCCAGACGGTTCATAATCGGTGTGAATGCTTCGAAGAACTCCATTGCGCCGGAGACTGTGAGATCGAGTACGTCAGAAATGGAGAGTCCCTTGAACTTGACCTGTAGTGTTTCCCGATTGTACCGTCTGCCTCCGCACACGTCACAAGGGACATACACATCCGGCAGGAACTGCATCTCGACCTGGATGACACCCTGACCCTGGCAGGCTTCACAGCGCCCCCCCTTCACGTTGAAGCTGAAGCGGCCCCGTTTGTAGCCACGGACCTTGCTCTCTGGCAGTTCAGCGTACAGATCGCGGATCGGGTCGAAGAGTTTGGTGTAGGTTGCAGGGTTGGAGCGCGGGGTGCGTCCGATGGGCGACTGGTCGATGTTGATGATCTTGTCGATATGCTCGATGCCGTCGACTGCGTCGTGTTCGCCAGCGCGCTCCCGGCTGCCATGCAGCACCTGTGCCAGCCGGTTGTAGAGCACCTCCAGCAGAAGCGAACTCTTGCCGCTGCCGGATACGCCCGTAATGCAGACGAGTTTGCCCAGCGGGATATCGACATCCACGTTCTTGAGGTTGTTCTCACGCGCGCCGCGCACGGTGATCACTTCACCCGTGCCGGGACGGCGTTCCTCTGGCACCGGGATCTCGACGCGCCCGGAGAGATAGGCGCCGGTCAGGGAGTTCTCGCTGGCCATGATGTCTTCCGGTGTGCCCTGTGCGACAATCTGGCCGCCGTGCTCGCCTGCACCAGGCCCCATATCGATAATCCAGTCCGCGCGGCGCATGGTCTCCTCATCGTGTTCCACTACTAGGAGCGTGTTGCCGAGGTCACGCATGCCTTCCAGCGTGCGGATGAGCCGTTCGTTGTCACGCATGTGCAGCCCAATGCTCGGCTCATCAAGCACGTAGAGCACCCCCATCAACTGGGACCCGATCTGCGTTGCCAGCCGGATGCGCTGCGCTTCCCCACCGGAAAGGGTGCCCGCCGCGCGATTCAGGGTGAGGTAGTCGAGGCCCACGTCGATCATGAAGCGCAGCCGGGCATCGATTTCCCGCAGTACCTGGTAGGCGATCTGCAGGTCGCGGCTGCTGAGCACAGCCTCTGATCCATCAGCGCCGTCCAGCGCGAGCACCCAGCTGCGCAGTTCGGGGATCGGCAGGGCTGCCACCTCGGCGATGTTGCGGTCATCAATAGTCACGGCGCGGGTAATCGTGCTGTGCCGCTCGCCGTGGCAGGCTGGGCAGGGCCGCTCCGCCATATAGCTCTCGATGCGGCTGCGCATGTAGTCAGAGGATGTTTCCTGGTAGCGACGTTCCAGGTTCGGGATGATGCCCTCGTAACGAGAGCGGTACTCGCGCACCTCACCACGGCTGTTTTTGTAACGGACGGGGAAGCGTTCGCTGCCGGTGCCGTACAGCAGCATCTCATGCTGTTTGTCGGTGAGTTCACGCCAGGGCCTATCCAGCGGGATGCCAAAGTGCCCGGCGACGGCTTCTACGATCTGGCGGGCCCAGCTGTCCTCGTCCCAGCTGTTCCAGCCGTTGGCGTCAAAAGGACCCTCTCGCAGGGAGAGCTCCGGGTTGGGCACCACGATGCCCGGATCGATCTCCAGCTTGACGCCCAACCCCTCACACACCTCACATGCGCCATGCGGGCTGTTGAACGAGAAGGAACGGGGTTCGATCTCCGGGAAACTGACGCCGTCGTACGGGCAGAACAGCGCTTCTGAGAAGAGGATGTCCTCCCCCGTGGAGGCGACGTTCACGACAGCGACACCATCGCCCATTTCCAGCGCGGTTTCGATGCTGTCGGTCAGGCGGCTGCGCGCCGCATTCGCTTCCTCGCTCTCTTCGCTTTCAAACGCGCGCACAACGAGCCGGTCAATGACGACTTCGATTGTATGCATTTTGTAACGGTCGAGTTCAATCGCTTCATCAAGTGGACGGATCTCGCCGTTGACTCGTGCGCGGACGAAGCCTGCCTTCTGCAGGTCTTCGAAGACGCGCTTGTGCTGCCCTTTGCGGTCCCGGATGATGGGCGCGAGCACCTGATAGCGGGTGCCATCAGGCAGGGACTCCACTGCATCAACGATCTCCTGGGCACTTTGCCGCTTGAGTTCACGGCCACAGTGCGGACAGTGCGGCGTACCGACCCGAGCGTACAGGAGGCGCAGATAGTCGTAGACTTCAGTAACGGTGCCGACCGTCGAGCGCGGATTGCGGCTGACACCTTTCTGATCGATGGAGACGGCCGGACTCAGCCCTTCGATCTGGTCAACGTCGGGCTTGTCCATGCGCCCGAGGAACTGCCGTGCGTACGCCGAAAGTGATTCCACATACCGGCGCTGACCCTCGGCGAAGATCGTATCAAACGCCAGCGACGACTTGCCGGAACCGGACAAACCGGTGATCACTACCAGCCGGTCGCGCGGAATTTCTACGTCAATATTCTTGAGGTTGTGCTCGCGTGCACCCCGCACGACGATCTTATCCTGCGCCATTATACCCCCCATCAAAACGTACCTCTCCAGAACACTTATTCTAGCGCCTGCGGGCAGGTCTTTCAATTGCAGCGGGAGAAGCAGACTGGTACCTTTCTTAAGGGATGCACAGGCCGCAACGCGAAGGGGCTCGCATCCGTAATACACAACAGCGCACGTTCAACCAGACCAGGTGAATCCCTATGGCAGAGGCCGTTGTTCCACCCAGCATTCAACCGATGGAAGAGCTTGACAGTGTGGCCGCGGTGCGTAAACGTGCCGAAGGCCTGCGGCCGGACACCCTGCGCTATCTGCGGGTGCTGTCGTTTGCCGCAAGTGTGGCGCTCAACGTCATCCTGTGGGAGATGATCCTCAAGCGCGTCATTGGTGAGGGTGCGGTTGCCCAGAACCGCAGCGAGCGCGTGCGGCGCTACTCGCGCCGGTTCTTCCGGCTGGCCGAACGCATGGGCGGCGTGATGATCAAGATCGGCCAGTTCATCAGTGCGCGTGTGGATATCATGCCGCCGGAGATCATCGAAGAGCTGGCCGGTCTGCAGGATACCGTTCAGCCCGCCCCCGTGCAGAAGGTGCGCGAGGAGATCGAGAGCGAGCTGGGTGCCCGGCTGGAAGACATCTATTCGGAGTTCAACAACGAGCCAAAAGCAGCTGCGTCCCTGGGGCAGGTACACAGCGCACGGCTCCGCTCGGGTGAAAAGGTCGTGGTCAAGGTGCTGCGGCCCGGCATCGAGAAGATTGTGGTCACTGATCTGGCTGCGCTGCGCGTGGTCGCGCGCTGGCTGATGCTGTGGCGCGTGGTCGCGCGTAGAGCGGATGTGCCCGCCCTGATCGAGGAGTTTGCTGACACCCTGTGGGAGGAGGTGGACTACATCTCCGAAGTGGACAACGCCGAGCAGTTCCGCGAGATGTTCGCCGACGATATTCAGGTGTACGTGCCCTCCGTGTATCATACGTATTCAACGGCACGCGTCATCACCATGGAGGATGTCACCAGCCTGAAGATCACAGACACGCGCGCGTTGGATGCCTCCGGCGTGGACCGCACCGCAGCAGCGCGCAAGCTGTTCGATATGTACCTGCAGATGATCTTTGAGCACGGCTTTTTCCATGCGGACCCGCATCCGGGCAATATTTTTGTGTACCCGCTGCCGGACCATGCTGTCGCCCAGATGTACGGCAATCGCAACCACCGGTCGCGCCCGTTCTACGTCGTGTTCGTGGATTTCGGCATGGTGGGGCGCATTCCGCGCAGCGTGCAAGACGGCCTGCGCGAAGCTGTGATCGCCATTGGCACACGCGACTCAGCACGGCTGTTCAAAGCGTACGAGATGCTCGGTGTGCTGCTGCCCAACGCCGATCAGGCGCGGATCATCGAGGCGCAGAACGAGGCCTTGGAATACGTCTGGGGCCGCTCCACGGCTGAGGTCGCGCAGATGCCGACCGATGATATGGAGATGTTCGCGCTCAAATATCGCGACCTGCTCTACGACATGCCCTTTCAGGTGCCGCACAATTTCATCTTTCTGGGGCGGGCGCTGGGCATTCTCAGCGGCATTACCGTGCAGCTGGATCCCGACTTCAACCCGTGGGATGACGTGGCCAAGTATGCCCAGCGCATGATCGTGCGTGAAACACGGCGCACCAACCTGCTCAACGAGGTGCGCAATCTGGGTGCGGCTGCACTGGGCCTGCCGAACCAACTACAGAACGTTTCCACACGGCTGGAACGGGGAGATATCGATGTGCGGTTTAAGCCCAACCCCACCCTCAAGCGCGATATGCAGCGCCTTGAGGTAGCAGCCAAAGGCGTGACCCGCGGCATCGTTTTCGCCAGCCTGTTGATCACAGCCACACTGCTGACAGTCAACGGTGCCGCGGTCGAAAGCAGCCTCATGACGACCGGCGGCCTTGTGGGCTACGGTCTATCGCTCATCGCCTTCCTGACGCTTGTCTTCAGGCGGCGGCAGATCATTGAGTGAGGTGAGCGTCCAGCCACTCGATCAGGACGGTTAGCAGCGACGGTTCGACATCGGCCTCAAAAAGGGCCGTTCCATGAGCACCGCCTTCGTATTCCTGGTAGACATAGTTGGAAAGCCCGACCCCCCGGCCGCTTTCACACGCGGCGGGGGAGGGTGCGTCATTCTCCGCCGCTACACACAGCACGGGCTTGTCGCCCAAGGCACCGAGCGCCTGATCATAGGGTGTTCCGGTGAAGCCCCCCGGCGAGATGGATACAGCACCGACGCAGCCTTCGCCGCAGGCACTCACCACGCTATCAGCGCCAA
>JAADYX010000205.1 GCA_010092885.1 Chloroflexota bacterium
ATGCCCAACCCCACTGTTTGCAGCAGCGTAAGGAGATCCCGGACGCCGACTTTATGCCACGACTGCCGGTATAGACCGAATCCCAGGATCAACGCGGCTTTGATCACCGTGCCGATTCCGGTGTAGATGAGTATGCTCGGCCACCAGCCGAGCGTGTTGTCCAAACGAAGGATAAAGGCCAGCGGCGCGGCTGCTGCCCATAGCACAAGGTCAAAACCGTACTTAACGGTGCTGTATTTCCTCAGCCCGATGCGGTTAGCAATCTCCATGATGTGATGCACAGTTCCCCCCCCTTGGTTGTGCACTGTGAGTCGGATTTAAGCACCATCCAAACCAGAACGCAACTTCAAGGGCTGCTGATGGGCAGAGTCAGCAGATCCAGCGTGCCCGCATTCTGCAGTTGGGTGGCCGCGATCCACCCGTTTGGAATGGTTGCTGCCTGAAATTGCACCCAATTAGCAGTGTCATCACGACCGATCAACGTGACACGTGTGCCGCCGGGTGCCTGCCCCACCACATCGAATTCCGTGCCCGGCCCGCTGCGGATATTTGAGTCAAATGCGACCACCGCTTCGAGAGTCTCTGCCGGGTCAATGGGTGGTTCCTCGGTGACCTGCGCTTCTGTGACGGCGGGGGTGGCGGTGGGCAGTTCTTCGGTGGGCGGCGGGTCGGTAGGAGTAGGCGCATCGGATGTCGGCGTGAGGGTGGGGATATCGATCACGGTGGTGGTTGGTGTGGGGTCCGGTGGGGCGAAGACGCCGGTCAGTAGGGCGACGGCCACAGCCCCCACGATGATCAGCAGGCCCAGGCCGCCGGCTGCAATCCCGGCAATAAGCAGCAGCGGGGGCGCGCCCGCAGTGGGGGCCTCGCTGCGGATGCCCTCGGGCAGCGGGCCGCTCCATTTGCCTTCATGTTGGTAGACGGGGCAGCTGGTGTATGCGCTGCTCAGGCACCGATCGGGCTGGTACTCCATCGAGATAGACTGGGGTCTCTGGCATTTGTGGCAGAAATTGCCTCCCGTAGGGAAGGCAAACCAGGTCTCAGGGTCCCCCTCGCGGCCCAGATAGGGGCAGCGCGTTTGGGGATCGGTTGGGGTCATACCCATGCAGCGAGCGCTTTCGGTGACGGTCAACAGCGGCACCAGAGCCGTTTGTGTATGGTACACTACGCGCCAAGTCGCTGCAACGCGATAGAAAAGTTGATCGTGTGTCGGGCGGATGCCACAATACTGTTCAGCGGTCAATCATCCATCGGGGAGCCTTCATCCATCATGCGTGAGACGTTTCTGCCGTTCTCACCGCCTTCCATCACGGAGGCGGAAGTTGAAGAAGTGATCGATACGCTGCGCTCAGGTTGGATCACCACCGGGCCCAAGACCAAACGCTTTGAGCAGATCTTCGCTGACTTCGTGGACGCGCCTGCGGCGCTGGCCCTGAACTCGTGTACGGCAGGGCTGCACCTGGCCTTGGTCACACTGGGGATCGGCCCAGGTGATGAAGTCATTACCACACCAATGACGTTCACTTCCTCCGTGAACGTCATCGAACATGTCGGCGCGACGCCGGTGCTGGCCGATGTGGATCCTGAAACGCTCAACCTGGATCCGGCCTGTGTGGCAGATGCGATCACCAGCCGGACACGGGCCGTAATGCCGGTTCACTACAGCGGCCATCCGGTTGAGATGGGGCCGCTGATGGAAATGGCACGTGCTCACGATCTGGCCGTCATTGAGGATGCGGCACACGCGCTGCCCGCCCGCTATAACGACCAGATGATCGGCTCGATTGGGGACTTCACGGCTTTCAGCTTCTACGCGACCAAGAACCTTACTACGGCTGAGGGCGGCATGCTCACCGGCGATCCGCAGCTGCTCGAGCGCACCCGTATGCTCAGCCTGCACGGCATGAGCCGCGATGCTTGGAAGCGCTATTCAGCAACTGGATCATGGTTCTATGAGGTGGTCGCGCCGGGGTTCAAGTACAATATGACCGATATTCAGGCCGCGATCGGGTTGGCGCAGTTTGAGCGCCTCGCCGATATGCAGGCTCGGCGCCGGGCGGTTGTTGCACGATACAACGCTGCTTTTGGGCCGATCAGCGCACTGACCCTTCCGCCGGAGCGTGAGCATGTGGATCATGCCTGGCATCTGTACGTGCTGCGCCTGAATCTCGATGAACTGACGATTGATCGCTCGCGCTTCATCGAGGAGCTGCGGGCGCGCAATATCGGCACGAGTGTGCACTTCATCCCTATTCACCTGCATCCGTACTATCGTGAGAAGTACGGTTACCAGCCCGGCGATTATCCTGCCGCGTATGAAGCCTACCAGGGATTGGTTTCCCTGCCGCTGCATCCGGGCCTGACCGATGCGGATGTGGATGATGTCACTGCTGCTGTGCGCAGTGTGGTGGAACAATTCGGACAGTGACCGGGAGTCCAAAGATGACTAAACGGCAGATCAGTACGGTACTGATCATCGGGTTCGGTCTGGTGAGTTGGTTGATCATCAGTGCCAGCCCGACGAGCCGTGCAGAGTTATGGTACGAACGCTCGCAAATCTATCTGAATGCTATTCGGTCGGGTGATCTGGCGCAGACCTATACACAGTATCATCCAGGCGCGACCACCATGGCTGTTGGCGGGGCGTCTTTGGTGGCATTGGATGTGCTCCCACTACCAACGGAGCTTCTGCTGCCTGACAACACGACCGAGCCCGGCATAGAAACTGCCGCTATCGTATGGGGGCAGGGTCTGGTGATGGTGGGTGTCATGGTAGGGATCGCATTCACCCTGCGCGCCTTGACTGATGATGTATGGCTGCCTGTGGCCGCTATGGGGTTGATGGCCTTTTCACCCTATCTGTTATCGAATATACGCAGCGTCCACGTGGATGCGCCCGTCGCTTTATACATGGCGCTCTCCGCGCTGTTGGTGCTGGTCTATCACCAGCGCAGGCAGTGGGGTTGGCTGGCTGCCTCGGGTGTAGCGGGCGGGCTGGCTCTACTGACCAAGTCACCGGCGGTATTTCTGTTCCCGTATGTGGGCCTGGTGCTGCTCACGTTGGCCGTAGAAGAAATTATGCACATGCAAGAGCGTACAGTTCAGGGACTGCTTATGACTGGTTGGCGCGTCATCGTGCTGCCGCTGTTGGCCTGGGCTGGTGTGGCGGCCGTGATCTTCTTCGTGTTCTTCCCGGCGATGTGGGTGAGCCCGTTGTTTGTGCTTGGTGAAATCGGCGACGCAATCTTGTTTCATGCCGAAACGCCTCACGACAATCCATACTTCTTTGCCGGTCAGATCCATGATGGAGAGCTCGGGTTGGTTCACTACCCTGTAACTATTGCGTTTACACTTTCGGCTGTAGTGTCCGGATTGATTGTAATCGGTGTGGTGCTGGCACTGCTGCCACGCACCCGTCGGGCGCTGCCGTTTCATAACGTGGTGTATGGTTTGCTGTGGGCTTACGTGATCTTCTTTATTATTCAGATGACCATCAGTGCCAAGACCATGCCTCGCTATGCGCTGCCTGCCTATCCGGTGTTGATTGTGATCGCAGCCGCCGCCCTGCTGCATGGGACCCGCCTGATAGAAAAGAAAGTATCAGAACGCGCAGCGTATGCTTTTCTGATCGTACCCCTGGTATTGCAGATGGCGCTTGCCGTCGTCTATCATCCTGAGCTGGGCACGCATACCAATCATCTGTTGGGGGGAGGGCGTGTAGCGCAAAACTGGATTCAGCTAAACGATCAAAACGAAGGAACCATGGCGCTGGTTAACTATGTCCACGCGCATGCTTCGGAAGACACGGTGATTTCTCTACAGCAACCTTTACGCCTTACGTGGGTGCGCTTCACACAGCTGGAGATACTTCTTCAAGAGCTGGGCGGTGACTACGTCGTACTCCAACACAATATGACCGTACGAGAACATAAAGTAGATGAATGGGGTCACTGGCTGGATCTGCTTGAAGGGCAGGACCCCGCAGCAGCGTTCGTGGTCGACGGGGTGACGTACCAGTGGTTGTATGATGTCAACGACCCGCCCGCCGAGACCACGATCTATCGCGACGGGTGGGAGGGTTTCGTGCCGCTGAGTTGGCTCTGGTTCCTGGGAACGCTGGGTGTGACCGGGGCTGCGGCCCTGCAACAGAAACAGGCCCCGGCCACCCAACCGCAGATGGGTCAACTGTCGTAGGGGCGGGCCCACATCACAGACCGGGCGTCGTTATCACGGGCCATTTTATTCCAGCCGAGCGTACCGAGAAATGTGTACATGCGCTTTGGCATCATCGGGCGCGCCGCCTGATCGATGACTTCCGGTGGGATGGGCGCGCGCGCAGCCAAGGCGTCGGCGGCTTCATGCAGAGTCTGTTTGAGGCGTGCGCCAAACGGTCCGAGGTTTTCCAGTGGGGCGCCGTTGACTGCGGTGCCCTCACCGATGCCGATGCCGCCATGCCAGGGCATGTCCATCGCGTACGCGAACTGCGCACAGATGCCCAATGATACATGGGTATGGTCAGCCTCAGGGAAACCGCAGTTGGCTACTGCGGCGACAGCCGCTCGATGCGTAGGAGGCTGGCTATACAGGGCTTCCAGGACCGCCGTAAGGACGTACGGCAGGGAGTCGACATAGACAGGGAAACTCATCAAAAGGAGGTCTGCCGTCTCGATGTCAGCGCGCAGGGCCTCCATAAAGCGAGTGGCCCGCAAGGCGCGATGGGCGTGGTGGATGGCGATTTCGGCGCCATGGTTGGATGCCAACCGGTCGGTGATGATGGTGCCAAGTATCTGGGATGTACTGCTTTTCGGTTTGGGACTGCCGATCAGAAGAACGACTCGCATCAGGTTGCCTCCGGGGTGAACAGTGTATGGAACTGGGGTTGGGCATCAGACGTGACCACCACTGAGTCCGTGTGCGTGGCGTGCATGTTGAGCGCGTTGCGCGCGATCAGCTCATCGATGAGGGCGGCCTGAGCGGGGTGCGGTGCATCAAGAACACCGACGCCCAGCAAATCCGGATAGTGCTCGTAGCGGGTCTTGTGGTGGACCTCCCCGTTTATACGTGTGAAGTACGGCATGATCAGCGGGATCATGTGGTCGAGGAAGCGCTTAAGCTCTGCCGAGTAGCCGCCAAAGGTCACCGGGCTGAGAAGGACCACCAGATCGCTGTTGATTACGCGGTCCGCGATGGCAGGGTTGTCGTCTTGGATGACGCATTCGCCGGGCGTTTTGACCCAACAACCCCAACACCCGACGCAGTGCTTGATCGATGTCTGGTGGAGCGTGATGCTTTCCACCTGGTAGCCAGCCTCGCGTAGGGCGGCGCTCAGGGCAGCCTGGATGTGAGTCAGCGGGCGGGCGGGATGCTCGCCATTGAGGATGAGGGCTCGCATGGAGATCTCCTATGAACTATGTGAAAAAATTGAACACTGTACACACATCGTATAGCAAACCCCGACCCGGCAGATAGTGGCAAAAGACACAGATTCTGTGTGACATAGTATGACTTGAGCAGTTGTCGAGACCGTCGCCAGACCTTTATACTCCTCGCCTGAGGAACAGAAGCAGGGAAGTATATGATGACTCAAAAAAGGATTGCCACGGCGGCTGTATTGGGGATTGCGTTCCTCAGCTGGGTGATCATCGCTGCCAGCCCGACGAGCCGTACAGAGTTATGGTACGAACGCTCGCAAATCTATCTGAATGCTATTCGGTCGGGCGATCTGGCGCAGACCTATACACAGTACCATCCCGGCGCGACTGTGATGGCGGTCGGGGCGGCTTCCCTGCAGGTCCATGACCTTGTGCCACTACCAACTGGTCTGCTGCTGCCTGAGAGCACAAACTCACTGGGCCAAAGCATGGCGGTTGTTACGTGGGGCCAGGGTCTGATGATGGTCGGAACGATGGTGGGCATAGCCTTTACTGTACGTGCTTTGACTGACGAGGACTGGCTGCCCGTTGCCGTTATGGGCCTTATGGCCTTTTCACCATTTCTGCTTTCCAATATGCGCAGCATTCACCTGGATGCACCCTTGGCGCTCTTCATGGTGCTGTCTGCACTGCTGATTCTCGTTTACAGGCAGCACGGTGGGTGGATCTGGTTGGTTGGCTCAGCGGCAGTAGGCGGCCTTGCCCTCCTGACCAAGTCACCGGCTGTTTTCTTGCTGCCTTATGTGGGATTGGTTCTTTTGACACATGCGGTGGAATCGATTGTCAGAGCAGAACACAAGTCTATGCTGCTCATTGCTTCGACTGTCTTACGAGAGATTGCTCTGCCGTTGCTGGCATGGGTGGCCGTTGCAGGCGTTGTTTTCTTTGTGTGCTTTCCTGCGATGTGGGTGCAGCCTTTGATTGTGCTGCGCGAGATCGCTGATGCGGCTGTTCTACACGCAGAAGCGCCCCATCCCAATCCGATTTTCTTCGCAGGCGACTTATATACTGAACGGCTGACACCACTTCATTATCCAATCACCATGGGCTTTCTCGTGTCGGGGGTAGTATTCGGGCTTGGCCTGTTGGGCCTTTTCTTTATGTTGGCTCCCAAGCTGCGCCGCCGGCTGCCTGTGCCCTTGTTGACTTATGGGCTGCTATGGGCCTTTGTGCTGTTTTTCACTGTGCAAATGACGCTCAGTGCGAAAGTGGCTGCGAGGTATGTGCTCCCTGTCTATCCGATGTTGGCTGTGGTGGCGGCAGTCGGATTGATACACGCTCAACGGATCGTCCGAGAGACTTTTTCGCGGGAAGCTGCATTCGCGTTTCTGGCGATTCCTTTGGCACTACAGCTGACGTTAGCACTGGTCTACCATCCTGAATTGGGAACGCACACCAACCATTTGTTGGGGGGAGGCCGGGTGGCTCAAAACTGGATCCAGCTCAACGATCAGAACGAGGGCACTTTGGCCTTGGTTCGGCACATTCACGCGGATGCGGCGGGGGACGAGGTATCTGTCACCATTCAACCTCCCTTGCTGCCAACCTGGGAGCGCTTCACCACACTCGAACTGCTGCCATGGGACTATGGAGGTGATTACGTTGTGTTCCAACAGAGCACAACCTTGCGTGAATTCGGCATTGAGCAGTGGAGCTATTGGCTCAACCAGCTTGAGGGGCAGCAGCCCGCGGCAGCGTTCGTGGTCGATGGGGTGATGTACCAGTGGTTGTATGATGTCAACGACCCGCCCGCCGAGATCACGATCTATCGCGATGGGTGGGAGGGCTTCGTGCCGCTGAGTTGGGTCTGGTTCCTGGGAACGCTGGGCGTGACCGGGGCCGCGGTTTTCCAGCAGAGACCGGCACAAAACGAAACACCCATCGGGGAAGGTGGCCATCGGGGAGCGGTGCCAGGCGACCGGTAGACTAGGATTACGCAGGGACCACGGGATGATCTATCATAGGGTGCAGTCCTATCGAGTCAATGACCTGGAGCACCTATGATCGAGACAATCCGACCCCTGGTGGAGGCCTATGGCCCCAGCGGCAGTGAAGACCATATCCGCGGCCTGATCGCCGAGATGATCGACGGGCTGGCTGACGAGACCTATGTGGATGCGATGGGCAACCTCATCGCCTGGAAGCACAGCGCAAACGAGGACGCCCCGACCGTCATGCTTTCGGCCCATATGGATGAGATCGGCCTGGTGGTCAGCCACGTGGATGAAGACGGCTATCTGCGGTTCCACAACCTCGGCGGGCTGCTGCCCGCCACACTGACCGGCCAGCGCGTGCAGTTCGCCGATGGCACTATCGGCGTGATAGCGCATGAAGAGCGCAGCCCAAAAGAGAAACTCGACATCAAGAAGATGTATATCGATGTAAGCGCTGACGCCGAGAACGGTCATGACATCAGCGTAGGCGATACAGCCGGGTTGTACCGTCTGCTGGATGTCCGCGGGACGCGGCTGATCGCGAAGAGCATGGATGACCGGATCGGCTGTGCGGTGCAGATCGAAGTGATGAAGGCGGTTGCCGATGACGATCTGCCCAATCATGTGGCCTTTGTGTTCAGCGTGCAGGAGGAGGTCGGGCTGCGTGGGGCGCAGACGGCGGCCTACGGCGTGGAACCCGATATCGGGATCGCCATCGATGTGACCCTGACCGGCGACACACCCAAAGCGGACCCCCCGATGGCAGTCTCGCTGGGTAAGGGCCCCGCGATCAAAATCAAGGACTCGCGTATGATCGCCGATGCGGACGTGGTCCGGCTGATGGTAGACGCGGCGGAAGCGGCGGGCGTCGACTACCAGCGTGAGGTGCTTACCGGCGGCACGACCGACGCTGCCGCCATGCAGCTCACCCGGGCTGGAGTCAAGGCGGGCTGTCTGAGCATCCCCTGCCGGTTTGTGCATACAACCAGCGAGACCGTCGATCTGGATGATGTGGAGGGCGGTGTCGCACTGCTGGCCACCCTGCTGCGGAACGCAGTGCAGTGAGGCGACTGTTCGCGGCGGCGGCCGCTGCGCTGGTGATCGTGGGGTGTGGCCCCGCTGAAACGCCGCCTGTGGCACCCACCGCAACACAGGCGGCCCCCGCCCAGCCGACAGTCACAGCGCGCCCGCCGTTGACACCGGCAGATGTCACGCTCAACGCCAGCGACCTGCCCGAGGCGTTCGAACCCCTGGACGATCTGGACACGATCGGGGATACGCCCGGCCTGCAGGTCGCCAGTGCGTTTGCGTTCAGCAATGGGCCCGTATTGGTGACAGGCTACAGCGGTCTGCTGACCGAAGAGGCCGTGCTCGGTGAGGAGGATCCGGCTGATCTGGCCCGGTCCTTCCTGGATGCGTTCGGCGGGGCCTCGGGTGATGTCGATCCGCTTGAGGTTGAGGTGGGGCAGTCGTCGGCGGGCTTCAGCGCGTTGGTCACCCTACAGGAGGAGACACAAACACGGTTGGACGTGATCGTCTTCCAACAGAAGGATATGCTCGTATTAGTGGCGGTGTTCGCGCCGCCGGGGGGCGATGCGGCTGTGGAAGCCGAGACGCTCGCCACCCTTTTGAACGCCCGCGCGCTGCGCGTAGAAACTGACAACAATTAAATCTGGAGAAACCCTGTGAATATTCAAGACAATGCGGTCGTCAGCCTGCACTACAAACTCTTTCTAGTTGAAGACGGCGACCTGGTAGAAAGCACCAGCGATGGCCCGTTGGTGTACCTGCACGGCCATGACAATATTATTCCCGGCTTGGAACGCCAATTGGAAGGCATGGGCGCTGGTGACAAAGCCAGCATCGTAGTGCAGCCGGAGGAAGCCTACGGCGATTACAATAACGGTGCTCAGGAGGAGATCCCGCTGGAAGCACTGCCCGGTGACCTTGATCTGGAAGAAGGCATGATCCTCAGCCTGTTGGATGACCAAAACAACCAGCACATCGTTGTGGTGTTGGAAGTCAAAGACGATACAGTCGTGCTCGATTTCAACCATCCGCTGGCGGGTGAAGCCCTGCGCTTTGAGGTCGAGATCGCGCATGTGCGCGCTGCCAGTGACGAAGAGATCGCACATGGCCATGCCCACAGCGGCGACGGTCACCATCACTGAGACTCGACGTATTGCCAATCGTAAAGCCTCTGCCTGTCGGTGGGGGCTTTTGGTTCCCACCCGTCTGAAAGATCCTTCCGGCCCACTGCGTCTAAGGACTACAGAGCTTGTGTGAATGTAGAGGAGACCGGTAAGCGCAGCACGATTATCCAACCTGAGTACAGGCCGCGCGCGGCGGTACAACTGTATCCCGCGGCGGCGTTCCCGACAATCAACCCGGCGCCGTGGCTGCACGCGCACTTCGCCGTGGGCGGCTGGAGCCCGCTCCAGCGGCTCAGCGGCATGCTGACCGCGCACATGTCCCAGATCGCCGGGCACAGCGGCTTCGGCTGGCACCCTCACCGCGGCCTGGAGATCTACACCTGGATGCTGGAAGGCCAGCTCTACCATGAGGACACCACGGGGGGGCAGGGCGTCATCCACACCGGGGATCTGCAGCGGATGTTCTCCGGCAGCTACATCGAGCACAAAGAGCTCAACGAGTGGCCGGAACAGGCGCGGGTTATCCAGATCTGGTTCATGGCGGACCCGCAGTATCGCGATGTGGCCCCCCACTACCAGCAGATCAGCGGGGAGGACCTGCCCCGCCGCGCGCTGGGCGATGGCACCGTTACCAGCCTGATCGGCGATGGCTCCGCCATGGAGCAGCACATGGATGGGCGGCTGAGCGCGCTGCACATCCCGGCGGGCGGATCGTCCACGCTGGAACCGCCCCGCCCGGATGAAGATCTGTTCTTCTACGTGACGGATGGCACCGGGACGGTGGAAGAGGCTGCGCTGGGCATCTACGATGTGATCCTTGCCCGGCCGGAGGCCCCCGCCCTGCCGCTGCACGCCACGACAGATCTGCACGCGCTGGCCTTCTATCTGCCGCGCTTTTTGAACTGATCGCCTGCCGGGCCGGGGTATGATGGAGGGAAAGAGCACGGAGACCGCTTATGCATGTCAATCGCATCATCCTGCGTGACGCCCACAGCATCCCCACCCTGGATATCACCCTTCGCAGCGATTGGACGCAGGAGCCGCTGCAATCGGTACTGCTGACCGGTCCAAACGGCTCCGGCAAGACAACCATCCTGCGGGCGATTGCTGCCCTATGGGAGAGTTTCGGTGTGTGGCTGGATACCGGCTTCGCACGCTATGGTTCTCTCTCCAGACCATGGTAAGGTGCCGAGCCTTTTCGCGCTGGCCGCGGTTGAACTCCATGGCCTGGCCCCAGACACGCCAGTGTGGCTGTTTGTGGCGGCTGATGCACAGTATCTTGAGGAATATCCTGAGCTGTCAGACCCGTCTCAGATTATCATCGGTGAGGTGCTTATTGGCGTTACCGAACTCAAACAGCGCGGGCGAACAGCAGTGTCTCATCATGATGTTCATGGTCTCTCGGTGGCTGATGCCCGGCGGCATTGTGTTGGTCGACGAGCCGGATATGCACCTGCATGTCTCATTGCAGCGGCACTTTATCCACGAGCTGGAGAAGCATTCCTTGACGCGGGCCAAGAGCATTATTGGGACAGATGGCGATCTCAACTTCAGGTTGAGGAAGCACCGGCCGGGCGTGTCAGCGGCCAACTGGACGCCGGTGACGACCGCATCTGAGGATTGATCGACCGCGACTGGCGTACCCCTGACGAGATACAAGCCTTGCAGGGCAGCCATCCCCGCCTGCTTGTTCTGCCCCGTGTGATGATCGAGAACTACTTCTGCTGGAGAAGATTGTCAGCTGAACGAATCGAACTCATCTACCGGAAGATCATCCGCAGGACCTGCGCCAGCGGCGGGCGTTTGCCGTAGTTGAGCAGGCCTGCGCGGAAGACCTTCGCGCCGCCCCACACGATCAGCGGCAGGGTGAGGACGCACACGCCGATACTGATAGCAATATCGATGGGGGGGATGGTGCCGAAGGGCAGGCGCACGACCATCGCGGTGGGGGCGGTCAGCGGAAAGTAGGAGACGATCCGTACGATGGGGGCGTTCGGGTTGGTGATTGTGAATGCGAACAGGTACAGCGGCAGCGCGGCGAACAGCGAGACCAGGCTGCCGATCTGCTGCGATTCCTGCACGCTGCCGCCCAACGCGCCGCCCGCGCCCAACAGCAGAGAGTAGATCAGGTAGCCGAGCAGGTAATAGACAAGGCTGAGCACCAGCAGGTCGACCGTGATGACGCCTTCCAGCGAGACGAACGACGGCAGCGGGCTCACCTGCGCACCGAGGTACGCCAGGCCGCCCAGGCTCGCCACCCAGAACGCGATCCGGGTGAGGCCCAGCGCGCCCAGCCCGAGCACCTTGCCGGTCAGCAGTTCGCTGGCCGTCACTGATGAGAGCAGGATCTCGATCACGCGGCTGCCTTTTTCTTCCGCCACACCGCTGAGCAGGAACCCCGATGAGCTGAAGATCGTGATGGCCAGCAGCAGTGCGAACATGTACGGCACAATGAAATCGGCCAGCAGGGAGCTCGCGTCCCCGGTGCGCTCATCGCTGCCGTCCAGCGTGATCTCAGTAGTTGTCCGCAGCGGGTTGAGCACCCGGGCCTGCAGATCGGGGTCCAGCCGCTCGGCCAGCAGACGCTCACGCACGTACTCGCCGATAATAAACGTGGGCGCATCAAAGGAGTTGCCCGCATCCAGCCGGACGACGGTCACGGCGCCCGTTTCAATGAATTCCTCGGGGAAGACGTACAGCACCCGGATCGTGCCCTCCTGCAGGGCGGTTCGCCCGGCTGCCTCATCGTCATAGGCCCGGATCGACTCATCGTAGGCGGGCAGCACGGGCAGCAGTTCGCCGGTCTGGTCAACGATGCCCACCACCTGATTTTCCGGCACGAGCTGGCTTTCAAGCGCGGCCAGGGCCTCACTGCCGAACACGGTGCCCACGGCCACGGTCAGCAGGGCCAAGGCGGGCACGCTGAGTGTGAAGATCAGGTAGCGGGGTTTGCGCAGATTGGTCAGGTATTCGTGCCGCGCGATGGTGAGGATCCTAGTCCAGTTCATCACGCGCCTCCACGATGGAGACGAAGATCTCTTCCAGCGGGGCAGCGGCGACCTCAAAGGCATCGATAGTCACGCCCGCCGTCAGCAGATTTTGCAGCACATCGGCGGGCTGCTGGGCATCAGCCAGGGTCAGCCGGTAACTGCCGTTCACCCGTTCCACATGGGTCACGCCCGCGATGTCGGGCAGCCGGTCCGGCGAACTCAGATTGATGGTCTGCCCGGCATAGGCCCGCTTGATCTCGCGCAGGCTGCCGTAGAGCACCGCCTGCCCCTTGTTGATCAGCAAGATGCGGTCACATAGGGCCTCGACCAGGCTCATCTCATGGGCGCTGAGCATCACCGTCATGCCGGACTCGGCCAGATCCCGGATCAATCCTTTGATCAGGGCGACGTTGACCGGGTCCAAACCTTGGAACGGCTCGTCCAACACGACCAAGTCCGGCTCGTGGATCAGGCTGGCGATGAACTGGAGCTTCTGCTGCATGCCGCGGCTCAGGTCCTTGACGCGCTCGTTGGCCCAATCCAGCAGCCTGACGCGCTCCAGCCAGGCGAGCGCCCGGCGGTGGGATTTGTGGCGCGGCATGCCCTTGAGCTCCGCGAGGTAAAGCAGCACCTCAACCACCTGTAGATCGCGATACAGGCCGCGTTCCTCAGGCAGATAGCCCACGCGGGGCTGTGCGGCCCGCGGCGAGGTGCCCAACACGCGCACCTCGCCCTCATCCGGCGGGAAGATGCCCATCAGCGTGCGGATGGTCGTGGACTTGCCCGCGCCATTCGGGCCCAACAGCCCGAAGATCTCACCGGGATGCACCTCAAAGCTGAGATGGTCAACCGCGACAAAGTCCCCGTAGCGTCGGACCAGATTATCGACTTCGACTGCCGTTTGCATCGCGCCCCTCTTTGGTGGGAACATAACCCGATCATAACCCACAAAGGAGCGGATCACACATGAGCCTGCCGCGCACCCTGCTGCTGACCCTGCGCGCCCGCGCTGCCGAAACGCAGCTCTTCACCGATGAAACCGCCGCCCGCTGGGCGGACCAACTCCCGTGGCCCGACGACCTGGCCGCCTTTCTGACGCCGGGTTTTGCCGCCAGCTTCGCGGTGCGCACCCGTCTGCTGGATGCTCGCACGGATGCCTTCCTCACGCAACACCCGTCGGCGACTGTGGTTGAGTTGGGGGCGGGCCTTTCCACCCGACCGCAGCGCCTCGGTGTGGATCGGGCGCGCTGGCTGCTGCTCGATCTGCCTGAGGCGGTGGCCATGCGGCAGCAGGTCGCTCAACCCGATGCCCATATCAACGTGATCGAGGCCGACCTGCTGCATCCGGATTGGGCGGCCTCGCTTGGGGCGAGCGCTCCGGTGCTGTTCATCGCGGAGGGGGTGCTGTTGTTTCTCCCGCCGCAAGGAATCGGGCGGCTGTTCGGTGCGCTTGGGTCGGCCTATCCGGGGGCGCGCATTCTGCTGGACGCGGCCGGGCACGGTCTGCGTGCGCGGCAGGCGCAGCGCTTCACGACAATCAACGCGCCGCTGGGTTGGACGGTCGGTGGCCTGGCGGATGTTGAGGCGTTGGGTGTAACCATCCGTGCCACGTGGGA
>JAADYX010000206.1 GCA_010092885.1 Chloroflexota bacterium
CGGGGAAGGTCCGGCGCGCGGCTACTTGGCCACACAGGCCGGCATCCTCAACATTGGCGGCCAGGTCGCCTTTGAGGGAAAGCTGCCCTCCACCGCTATGCCTGCTTTCTACCACACTATCGATGTGCTCGTGCTGCCCAGCCGCACCCGCCCTAACTGGAAGGAGCAGTTCGGGCGCGTGCTGATCGAGGCGATGGCGTGCGGGGTCCCGGTGATCGGCACAACGTCCGGCGCGATTCCCTGGGTCATCGGTGATGCCGGTCTGCTGGTTCCTGAGGATGATGAAGACGCCCTGCGCGGCGCACTGCGCTCCCTCATCACTGACCGGTCTCTATACGCGCGGCTCTCTCATATGGGGCGCCAGCGCGTGTTGGAGCACTTCACCATGGAGCAGATTGCACAGCAGACGGTGGCCGTCTACCGGCAGATGGCAGGGTGATTCGCGTCAGAGCATCACGCGATCAGCGGCAGTACGGGCAACCTGTTCCGCTTCTTCGAGCGTACCGGCCAATGCCGTGACGTGACCCATCTTGCGACCCGGGCGGACCGTACGCTTGCCGTACAAATGCACGTGCGCCTCACCGACGGCCAGTGCATCGCGGATGCCCGCCATATCGGCCTCCCCCTGCCGCGCCCCGAGGATGTTCACCATCACCACAGCAGGGGCACGTAGGGCCGTCGATCCGAGCGGCCAGCCGAGCACAGCCCGCAGGTGATTCTCAAACTGGGACGTCACCGCGCCTTCGATGGTGTAATGCCCGGAATTGTGCGGGCGGGGTGCCATCTCATTGTACAGGATGGTCTCATCGGGCAGCAGGAACAGTTCCACCCCGAACACACCCACCCCCTCGACTGCTTCCACGGCCTCCACCGCGATCTGTGTGGCACGGTCCGCCACGGCTTGCGATACGGGGGCCGGCGCTCTCACCACATGGCAGATGTGGTCTTTTTGCACCGTCTCCACCACCGGATAGGTGCTTATCTCGCCGGTATGGCCGCGCACGACCATCACAGCCAGTTCACGCTCAAAGGGCACCCACGCTTCGGCCAGCAGCTTACGCCCGTCGAGTTTCCGCAGCGCGAGGGTGGCTTCCGTCTCATCGTGCACGGTCGCGTTGCCATACCCATCATAGCCGCCCTCGCGCGCCTTGAGCACCACAGGCCACCCCAACCCGGCAGATGAGATATCGCCTGGGGTGTCCACGCGCGCATATTCCGGCACCGGGATGCCAACCGCGTGCAGTCTGTCTTTTTGGCGCAGCTTGTCCTGGATGATGCCAAGAGTCCGCCCTGTCGGGTAAACGGGCGCACCCATCGCCGCCAGCCGGTCGAGCACAGCCGCATCCACGAATTCGTTCTCCAGCGTCACCCGGTCGACAAGGGCGGCCAGCTGGCTTAATGCGCCCTCATCCTGCCAGCCCTCGCCAATGATTTCGTGCTGCGTCAGCCGTCCCGCGGGACTGTCCGGTTTGCGCGCATAGATCGCGATTTCCACACCCAGCGCGATGGCCGCCTGGATCGTCATGCGGGCCAGCTGCCCGCCCCCGAGAATCCCGATCATGGGCTGAAGACACCGAAGCCTTGCTCAGGGAAGAAGGAAAACGCCTGCCCACTCTCCTCTGCACGCACTACCCAGGCGAAGCCGCCCTGTAGGAACTGGCTGATGTCCTCGGCATCCACGCGGACGGTGATGGTGTTCTCCTCGTCCTGCACCTTGAAGGCCTCGAACCTGACGTTGGCCGTGCCATCCTCCGCGACTGTCGCCCCTTCAGCGATCCAGGCATCCAGGTCGGTGTCATACCGGAGGGTCAGGCGTGCCTCCGCCCCAACCGACTGGACCATGTACCCCGTCTCGGCAGTCGCATCCAGGTCGAGCGACCAGACATAGATCACAGCCGGTGCGCTGGGGATCGGTGCGGCGGTCTGCACGGTAAACGCCAGATCGCCCTCTATGACGCTGATCCCGGCATCAACAATATCCCGGTAATCGGTGACGGGCACCGGTGTCGGCGTCAGGGTGGGGGTCAGGGTGGGCGTTGGCGTGATGTTCGCCGCGGCGTTCGCTGTCGCCGTTGCCGCTGCTGCCTGTGTCGCTGCTGCCGCTTCAACGGCCTGCTGGGTGTTCGTCAGCGCAATCTCTGCGTTGCGCGTCGCTTCCAGATTGCCAAGGCCCTCCACAGCACCCGCCTCCTGCGTGGCCAGCGCCGCCTGCGTGGCAGCCAACGCCTCCTGCGTGGCCTGGTTGGCCGCAGCCTGGTCCTCCAGAGCGATCTGTGTGAGCTCGGCCTGCGCAGCATTGAGGGTCGCCTGGAGATCCGCGAGCGACTCGTTGTTCCCCCCGAACAGCGCGGGCAGATCCGCGATGAGAAAACCTATGATGCCCAGGATGCCGCTGATCACGCCGATCCAGAAGACAATTCGCGTGAAGAGTCGATTACGATCTTCCATGGTGTATATCCCTACTGCGATGAATTCACCTATGCATTCTAGCGCACGGACCAGCAAAGCGGTAGTTGATCCGGCATAAGGAGGGTGCTAATCTCCATATGACGCGACCGGAGCCCGGAGCCCATCATGAGCGACGTCACCACCCGTGACATGCGGCGCACATTTGACAGCCGCACCGACCTGATCACCTACCTCAAACAGCAGTTCCCTCAGGCCGCTGATCGTGATGATCACATCCCAGAAACACGCGGCGGGCGCAGCGCTGCCGAAAAGGCCTTGCAGACGATCAAGCCGAAACGCTACGCGCGCACCCGCAATTACCTCGATGGCGCAGTCACCCGCCTGTCGCCGTACATCCGACATGGCGTGCTCAGCCTCGGCGAGATCCGCGACCACGCCCTGGCCATGGTGGACAACCCATCCACTGCGGCCAAGTTCATCAATGAGCTGGGCTGGCGTGACTACTACCAGCGCGTCTATGAGCAGATAGGCGATGGCATCTGGCAGGACCACGAGAACTACAAAACGGGCTTTTCGGCCAACAGCTACGCCAGCACACTCCCCGGTGACATCCGCGCAGGCGAGACCGGCCTCGCCTGCATTGATGCATGGAGCGCTGAACTCCGCGCGACGGGCTACCTGCACAACCACGCCCGGATGTACGTTGCGGCCTATGTGGTGCACTGGCGCCGCGTCCGGTGGCAGGCCGGGGCGCGCTGGTTCCTGGAGCACCTGCTCGATGGCGACCCGGCCAGCAACAACCTATCCTGGCAGTGGGTTGCCAGCACCTTCAGCCACAAACCGTATATCTTCAACCGGCAGAACCTCGAGAAGTACACAGGCGGTGTGTACTGTAAGGGATGCCCGCTGTACGGCCGCTGCGACTTTGAAGGCAGCTACGAACACCTCTCAGCGACGTTGTTTCCAAACGCATGATGGCTTCCCAACTGCCCGCCCCACACCCTGACCGGGTCCGCCGCCTGACGGCCATCAACGTTGAGGATCTGCTGCGTTCATTCCGCGTCGATCACATCAAGATTGCGCGGGGCATCTTTCGCCTGGCTGCGCGCGGACCGGCCCGCTGGTTCGCCCGGCAGGTCGCGATCTACGATCGGCTTGTCGGTGAACGCGGTCTGGCTGCCGGGGCCGCCTGGATCTTGGACCGGCTGGATATGTCCGTCAGCGCACGCGACACGCACCATGTCCCCGATGCCGGGCCGGTGCTGGTCGTCTCTAACCATCCCGGCCTGGGCGATACCATGGCCCTCGCCGCGACCCTGCCCCGCACCGATCTGCGCTACATCGCCTACCGCCGTCCCTTCCTGCAGGAGTTGGAGAACACACGCCGCTACCTGATCGAGATCGATGAGGAGGACAGCGGCAGGCGCATGGCAGGCTTTCGGCAGGCGGGTCGCTATCTGGATGACGGTGGCATGGTGATCACCTTCCCCGGTGGGCGCATTGACCCCGATCCCTATGCGGTGCCCGGTGCCATCGCCGCCCTTGACCGCTGGTCGGAGAGCATCGCGGTCTTTGTCAAGCGCCAGCCGGATCTGGTCATCTTGCCCGTCCTGATCGGGGGCGTGCTGTCACGCGGCGCCCTGGAGCATCCCCTGGTACAGCTGTACCGGTCGCGCGCCACCCGCCAGTGGACCGCCGCCACTCTCCAGCTGGTGCTGCCCGCCTACCGCTACGCCAATATCGAGGTGACGTACGGCGAACCCCTCCACGCCACCGATCTGCGCGGACTCAAACGACAGGCTGTCCTGGAACATACCCGCGACGCCATGCGCACCCTGATCGTACGCCACGGCCTGCCCGACTACTATCAGGAGTCCTCATGACACCCGTTATCTGGGTTCACGGCGACGCCATGAACCCCAACGCCCCGACATTTCGCGCCTATCCGCAGGCCCCGGCCCTTTGGGTCTGGGATGAGGATCTGCTGGCCACCTACAACATCAGCCTCAAGCGGATCCTGTTCATGTATGAGAACCTGCTGGAAATGCCGGTCGCCATCCGGCGCGGCGATGTCGCCGCCGAGCTCGCGCGTTTCGCGGCGGAACACGACGCCAGCACCATTGCCACAATCTTCAGCCCGAGCCCGCGCTTCACGCAGATCACTGACCAACTGGCTTACCAGGATCTGACGGTCGAGGTGTGGTACCAGCCGCCGCTGGTCGATCCACATCGCACATTCGACCTGAAGCGTTTTTCGCGCTACTGGCGCAAAGCCGAAAAGCTCGCCATGCAGCGTACGTCATGACCGAGCATTAGCGTTTGTGGGCGATCCCGCTATAATCGCCGCCATGCGTCGCCTGATACCTGTTCTTACCGGGGCGCTGGCCCTGGCCGTCAGCCTGATCGTTCTCTCTGCGGGGGCCCGCACACAGACCGGGGTACCCGTCTTTCCACTTGATGATTCCTATATCCACCTGCAATATGGTTGGCAGGCCGCCCAGGGCGAATGGCTGCAATACAACGCCGGCGCTGCCCCCACCAGCGGTGCGACCAGCTTGCTTTACATGCTGCTGTTGGCGGCCGGATTTGCGGCAGGCATCTCACAGTCGGCGATGCCTGCTGTGCTGCTCGGGCTGAATATGACGGCCTTCGTGCTCAGCGCCGCCCTCACCGCGCAGATGGCAGGCCGCCTTGCTGACTGCCTCAATGATGACAGAATGCCCCCTGAGCGCTTTGCACTCTTCGGGGGGATGCTGTTCGCTGGCAGCGGGTGGATGGCCTGGGCGGCACTCAGCGGCATGGAGACCATGCTGCTCGTTCTCTTCGTGACGCTCACCCTGTGGGGTGTCCTGGCGGAGAATGCCACGGTGCGCAGCATCGGGCTCTTCTTGGCCACCCTCACCCGCCCGGAAACCGTCCTGCTGGGCGGTGTGGTCGCACTGAGCGAGCTCCTCCCTGAGGGCGACGAACGCTGGCTCGACCGCCTGCCGCGGGCTGTGCTCGCCGGGCTGCCCGCCCTTGGGGTCCTCGCCTCACCCATCCTCAACTGGATCGTCACCGGCTCCCCCGGATCAACCGGCCTGCTGGCCAAGACGAGGTTCACGTTGGTCCCCTTTTTCCCCGGCGAGGTGATCACCGCAATCGCCAACATCATCGCCGAACTGTTCGTATGGCTCCTTGGCGGCCCCACTGAAACCCGCGGCTGGATCGTGCTCCCCCTCGGCCAGATCATCGCGGCGATTGGCGTGCTGCTGCTCTGGCGCACCCACCGGCCGCTCAGCCGCCGTCTGGTGGTTGTCACAGCGGGCTGGGTCGTGTTGGGCGTGCTGGCCACAGCCACCCTGCAAACGGCGACCTGGCACAACTACCGCTACCAGATGCCCCTCTATCCGGCCCTCATCCTGCTGATGACCGCCGGCCTGATCGGCCTCATCGGCTGGATCGCCCATCGCAGCGGCCGCCTGCCGATCCGGGTCGTCTACTACGGCGCCCTGGTCTTTGCGCTCGGGTGGGCCGTGTGGAGCGTCTCGACTTTCCGCAGCGCTTACGCGCGTGATACAACCACCGCCCTGACCATGCAGATCCGCATGGCGAACTGGCTCCAGGCCAACACAAACCCAGATGCGCTCGTCGCTGTGCATGATGTCGGCATTATGCGCTTCTACGGCGAGCGACCAACGCTGGATGTGGTAGGCCTGACCAGCGACGGCATGGTGGAAGCCCATCGCAACGGGCCGGGCACCCTCTATGAAGCGCTGGAAACCGCCCGTGTGGACTATTACGCCGTCTATCCGCAGCAGGCACCGCCCTACTTCGGCATAGAGGCCGCCGCCGATCTGTTCGGCGAAACCCTGCTGCGCATTGAGGAGCCTGGCTGCTCGGATGTCACCAACGCGGACTGCGTGAAGGCCATCACCCAACCGGACTGGGATGGGCTGGCGTGTAGCGCTGCCCCAGCAGCCTTCCACCATCGCCCACATCGAGGGCTGGGATCTGATGGATACGTTTGACGTAGCCGCCGTCACCGCGGAACAGACACACGGCTATACCTGGTGGAACCAAAGCCGCCGCCCCGGTTTTGCCTCCGATGTGCGGGTGATGGCCTACCGGGAAGATCCGGCCGTTCAACTGGCCGATGGCGGACGGCTGCTCGACGGCGGCGAGCGCTTCACGCTGGAGACGAGACCGGGGGAGCCGCTGCTGCTGGTGGCACGTCTGCATGCCCGTGAGAACCTGACACTTGCCGTCGCTGTCGATGGGCAGCCCGCTGCCTCCTGGCAGATCCCAGCCATCCCCGGCGAATGGCTGGAACGCTGGCTGCTCATCCCCGCAGACCGGATCACCGGTGAGCAAACCACCATCACACTGACCCTGCCCCAAGGCACCACGGCGTACCATAGCCCCTTCCACTACTGGGCATACCAGGGGGGCGACCTGCCTGCCGTCGAACCAGGGCGTGAGACCACCGGTGTGACGTTCGGCGACGTGGTTACCCTGGGCAGCTACGATCCGCCCCCAGCGCGTATTGCTGCAGGCCAAACATTCACCCTGCGCCTCGTCTGGCAGGTGGATACACCGCCCGCCCAGGATCTCAACACCTTTGTGCATCTGGTCGATCCCCAGAACGACACCACAGAGGGCATCCTCGCTCAGGCTGATCGGGCACCGAACAACGGCACCTACCCCCTGCGGATCTGGTCGCCTGGTGAACAGAGCGCGCAGACCTTCTCGCTGACCGTCCCGCCTGACACACCGCCCGGCGAATACCTCGTACTGGTCGGCCTGTACAATCCGGCGAGCGGCGAGCGGCTGCCCCTCCCGGAGGACTACGGCAGCCGCCGGTTCCTGATCGCCGCCGTTCAGATCACAAATTGATGCCGCACATCCTTGACTTCAGCGGCTGCAACGGGTTTAATTAGAGGCAGACATTTCCCGTCCAATTGAGGCAGGCTTCTGTGGCAGATCGGCATCAATCCACCACATCGACTCAACTGCCAGCGTCCGTATTGTGGTTAGCTCGTGCCGCCTGGGGCATCATTCTTCTGGTAACCATTGTGGTTCCCATCGCAAGCGTTAACCTACGCTACGAGATCTTGTTCGAACGTGCCATCGCATTCGACCTGGCCAGCATTGGCATCGCCCCGGCGTTCTATGCCACCTGGCTGCAGGTCTTTGCCTTTGTGCCGCTCGTCCTGTTCACACTCACGGGGACCGTCCTCGCGGTGCGCCGCTCCGATGATTGGATGGCGCTGTTCACAGCCGGAACCCTGCTGCTGCTTGCCCTGGAAACATCCAACTTCCCACAGGCGCTCAATACCGCCAATCCGGCCTTTGCGCCGCTGGTAGCCGTGATTTCGTCGCTGGGCGTGGGGATGGCCACCATTCTGCTGTACATCTTCCCCAACGGGCGGGCCGTGCCGCGGTGGACGCGATGGATAGTCGCGTTCTATATTGTGTGGTCGGTGCTCGTGCGCCCGCTGACGTTCGGCACGCCGTTTTACATCACGGATTGGCCGTTGGCCCTGTTCTTCCTGTGGTCGCTGGTCTTTGTCGGTGGCGGTGTGGCCGCGCAGATCCACCGCTATGCGACGGCACAAAGCGACACCGTGCGCCAGCAGTTTCGGTGGACCATGGTCGGTGTGGTGATTGCGGGCGGCGGCTTTGTGCTGCTCCAGTTGATCCTGGTGCTCTTCCCTGTCCTGACTGAGCCGGGGCCCACCGCGCTGCTGTGGGGCATGGTTGACTACTCGCTGTACATCCTGATGATCCTCCCGCTGCCCATCACCCTTGGCATCGCCATCATCCGCTACCGGCTGTGGGATCTCGATATCGTTATCAACCGGGGTTTGGTCTACGGGTCGCTGACCGGCATGCTGGTCGTACTGATGATCGGCACCGTGGTGTTCATCCAGTCGATCTTCCAGACGTTGAACATGGGGCAGAGCGCCCTGATCGCAGTGGCGGTGAGCGCCGGGCTTTTCGGGTTGGTTTTCCAGCCGACTCGGCGCTTCTTACAGCGGCAGGTTGACCAGCGCTTCTACGACATCCAGGTGGACTACCAGCGCGAGATGCGCGAGCAGAAACGGCCCCCTGCCCTCGCGAGCATCAGCGCTCCGACCCACTCCCTGGGTGAGTTCAGCGATATGCAGCTGATCGGCCGTGGTGGCATGGCGGAGGTCTACCGGGCCCAGCACCCTACCCTGAACCGCCCCGTGGCGATCAAGATCCTGCCCGCCCATCTGGCTGACAAGAAGGACTTCCGGGTGCGCTTTGAGCGGGAAGCCAAAATGATCGCCCAGCTCAAGCATCCGAACATCGTGCACGTGTACGACTACGGCGAACACGATAGCATCTACTATATGGTGATGGAGTTCATCGACGGGCACGAGCTCAGTGATATCTTGCAGGAAACGCCGCTCACCGTGGATGAGATGCTGCCCATCATTGAGGATGTCACCGCCGCCCTGGACTATGCGCATTCACAGGGCGTTGTCCACCGGGATGTCAAACCTTCCAACATTATGCTTGAACAGCAGGGGATCGGCAGCATGCAGTCAACACGGGCCGTGCTGATGGACTTCGGCATCGCCCGCATCGTGGACCGGCGCACCCAGATCACCATGACCGGCATGATCGGCACCTTTGATTACATGGCCCCTGAGCAGATCAGCGAGTCCTCAGCCGTGGACCGCCGCGCCGATGTCTATGCCCTCGGCGTGATGTGCTATGAGATCCTCACCGGGCGTGTGCCGTTCAAGGCGAACAATCCCGGCACGGTCCTGCTCTCCCACATGACCAAACCAGCACCCAATCCGCGCGAGCAGGTCAGCAGCGTGCCGGAGGGAGTCGCATCGACCATCATCCGGGCAATGGCCAAGAACCCCGACCACCGGTACGACTCGGCCGGGGCCTTCTACGAGGATCTGCTCAGGGGTGCAGCGATGCTGACCGCCGCCGATTAGCGCACCAGCAGAGTTGGCAGTTCAGCCCGCGCAACCGTGGCCACCATATCCTGCGGGTCCATCAGGGTGACAGGCAGCACAAACAGATCGGCCTCTGCCTCATGCAGCGTATGGACCACCGTCAGCGGGTTGACCTGTTCCAACCAGCGGCACTGCGCGATCAGATTGACACTGGCCAAAAACTCAAATGCCAGCCGTTGGCAGGTCCGCACACTCGTTCCCGGGCCCGGCACCGTGATCACTGTGATATAGCCACCCGTCTGCCGGACGACCTCAGCCGCCAGCTCAATCGCGCTCTGTGCCCGCTCCGAACCGTCATACACCACAATCACAGAAGGGCGATCCGGCAGTTCCTCGTCAAGCAGCAGGACGGGGCTCGTCATCTTGTCGAGCACATGGCGGGCCGTGGTGGTGAGTTCGCCGCGCCGGTCGCTGGTCCGCGGCATGATCACCAGATCCGCCTCCGGGATGGCCCGTTCCACTTCCACCGAGACCTTCCCCCGCCGGATGTCCATCGTCCACCTGATGCGCTGGGGCTCAGCGGCAAGCGCCAATGCCCGGCGCACCCGCCGTGACTGCGCCCGGATCTGGCGTGTCACCCGCCGGCCGTCTAAGGGATTCGTGCTCGCCGTGTAGATGTTGATCTCCTGGCTGATTGGCAGCTGGGCCACCTGGAACAGCGTCACATCCTCGACAAACAGGCCTTTGAGCTCCGCATCAAGGGCGGCGGCCAGCCGCGCCGCCCCATTGAGCATCGCCCGGTCGATGCCTTCCAATACAACCAATATCCGTTTGATTGTCACCTTACTCGTCCTTCAGCTCCCGGCTGAACGCCGCCCGCTGCCGGGCCATTTCAGCCAGACGTGCCTTGACCCTGCCGTTGATGGTGTCCGCCGGGTAGTTGCCGTCCTCGTCCTTTTCCCCGGCTGGGACGCCCGTCAGCAGCTCGATGCCCTCATCAATCGTGCGCACCGGATAGATGTGGAAGTCCCCTGCTTCCACCGCGTCAATGACATCCTGCCGCAGCATCAGGTTCTGCACGTTGGAAACCGGTATCAGAACGCCCTGCTCGCCCGTCAAACCGCGTGTCCGGCAGATATCGAAGAAGCCCTCGATTTTCTCGTTCACGCCGCCGATGGCCTGCACCTGCCCGTTCTGGTTGACCGACCCGGTCACCGCGAATGCCTGCTTGATCGGTGCCTGTGCAATGGCTGACAGCAGCGCGTACAGCTCCGCTGAGGATGCACTGTCGCCGTCCACGCCCCCATAGGACTGCTCAAAGACCAGGCTGGCACTCAGGGAAAGCGGGTGGTCAGTGGCATAGCGCTCGCCCAGAAAACCGGAGAGGATCAGCACACCCTTGGCGTGCAGCGGCCCGCTGAGTTCCACCTCGCGCTCGATATCCACCACTTCGCCGGAGCCCAACCGGATGCTCGCCGTAATGCGTGAGGGTCGCCCGAACGCGAAATCGCCCAGTTGGAGCACAGACAGACCGTTGACCTGCCCAATGACCTCCCCCTCTGTATCGATCAGCACCAGATCGCGCTCAATGGCTTCCTGGGTGCGTTCGCGGGCCCGGTCCACCCGGAAGATCTGCGCTTCAATGGCCTGCTGCACATGCTCCCCGCTGACCACGGCGCTGCCTGCCTCTTCGGCGTAGTAGTTCGCCTCCCGCATCAGATCACCGATGGCCAACATGTTGATCGTTACCCGCTCCGCGTCGGAAACAAGGCGCGCCCCACGCTCAATGACGCGCGCTACAGCCGTCCGGTCAAACGGGCGCAGGTCGTGCTCACGGATGAGATTCGCCAGCGTATGCGCGAAGGCCACCTGGTTTTCTTCCGAGCGCTCCAGCGTTTCCTCGAAGTCGGCCACCACCTTGAACAGCTCACCAAAATCCGGATCGAGCGCTTTGAGCTGATAGTACAGGATGCGCTCCCCGATCAGCGCGATCTTGAGGTTCAGCGGTGTCGGTTCCGGCTCAAGTGACTGTGTGCTGATCACCCCGGCCATCTGCCCCGGCGACTCAATGCGCAGTTCGCCGGACCGCAGGGCCCGCTTGAGCCCTTCATACGCATACGGCTGCATGAGCAGTGCCCGCGCATCCAAAATGAGGTAGCCGCCGTTGGCCCGGTGCATGGCCCCCGCTTTGATCATGGTAAAGTTGGTCGTCAGGGCGCCCATGCGTGCGGCGAACTCAACCCGCCCCAGCAGATTGTTGTAGGTGGGGTTGTTCTCGTAGACGACGGGCGCGTGCTCGCTCTCACTGTGGTCGACGATCACGTTGACCTCGTAGCGCTGGAAGAGCGCCTCTTCCTGCTGGGCGCTGGCTCGCCTCAGGAATCCGGGCAGACTGCCGCCCTGTTGGTTGTTGTCATTGCCGGGCATGATGCGGCGGAGATTGTCCAGCACATCTTTCTCCACAGCGTTCAAGAAGTCCAGCACATCTTCAAAGTCCGCGTACTGCTCGCGCATTTCGTCGAACAGACCGCTGATGGCAATGTTGGCCATCTCCTTGTTCAAGTCCTTGACGCGCTCCTGCAGTTCGCGCTGGAGCCGTGGCCGCTGCTGCACTACCTGCTGCAGATCCTTCTGCAGGCCGTTGATGATCTCCTGCAAGCGTTCCTTTTCGTCCTGCTCAAGCGTCTGGAATTCCTCAGGAGACATCACCTGCCCCTCTTTGACCGGCGCGAAGACCAAGCCGCCCGGCGTGCGGACCATAGCCATGCCCTGTTCATTGGCCTTGTCGCGGATGGTTTCCAGCGCGTCTTCCTGCTCTTCGTTGACTTCCTGCTCGATCTCCTGGCGGCGTGCCTGGTACTCTTCGCTTTCAAACACGCCGGAAAGCGCCGCCTGCAGCTGCTCGACCAGTTCTTCCATATCAGCCCGCAGCTCGCTGCCTTTGCCCGGCGGCAGCTCGATCAGATGCGGCTGGTGGCTGGCGTCGAAGTTGTTGACATAGCACAGATCCTGCGGCACGGCGCGCTCCGCAGCGGCCTCATTGAAGAAGCGTTCCACAAGATTGCGACGCCCTATGCCTGATGAGCCCATAACGAACACGTTGTAGCCCCGGTGCGGCATGCCAACGCTGAAGCGGACAGCCTGCACGGCGCGCTCCTGCCCGATGACCTCATAGTCATCATCCAGATCGCTGGTGGTTTCAAACGGGAAAATATCGGGGTTGCACTGCATACAGAGCTGGTCAGCACTCAGAGGTTCAGGCGGTGTCATGGCATCCTTCTATGGGTGGTGTTTCTAATATATAGAGCTTAGGCAATATGCGCAGTGGAAACAAGGGGACAGTCGGGCCGGCTGTCCCCCTTGAGCTCAGTCAGCCGGGGTTGGCTGCCACACAGGGAATTCAGCGAAGAACGCACTGGTAACGAAGGTCATTATCTCCTGCTCGGAGCCATCAACGCGGATGCGCGCGATGCCCTGTTCCACCTGGTACGCCTCTCCGCTCGCAAACGTGATCCACTCCCCATCCGGCGACCACGCCGGATTGGCGTCATAAGCGGTGTTATCGGTCAGGTTGGTGAGTTCGCCCGTTTCCACCTCATACAGGTAGATATCCCAATCGTTATCCCGGTTGGAGGCAAACGCAATGTACTGCCCATCCGGTGACCACGCCGGAGTCAGATCTTCGCGGTTGTCCTCGGTGATCTGGTCTCGAATGGTCCCCGTCTGTGCGTTGATGATAAAGATATCGCCGTTGCCAGCCTGGTAGGAGGTTATCGCCAGCTGACTACCATCCGGCGACCAGCTCGGCGAGAGATCGCTGACGATGTTAGTGGTCAGCCGTTCCTGATTGTCGCCGTCGGCGTCCATCACATAGATCTCGTTGTTGCCATCCCGCGCGGAAACAAACGCGATCCGCTCCCCATCCGGTGACCATGCCGGGTCGAAATCACCGCCGGGGTCATCGGTGAGCTGCGTGATCGCGCCGGAGTCGACCTCAACCACGTAGATATCCAGGTTGCCCGACCGCCGCGACACAAACGCGATCCGCTCCCCATCCGGCGACCACGTCGGTGTGGTGTCGTTGGCAACATCTTCGGTCAGGCGGCGCTGCTCGGTCCCATCCAACGAGACGATGTAGATATCAAAATTGCCCGTCTCATTCGAGTGGAACGCGACGAAGTCCCCCCCACCGCCAACAGCCGCACTTGGTACAGCCGTCGGCTCTTCTGTTGGCTCGTCGGTGGGCTCGGGCTCGTGGGTGTCTTCAACCTCAACAGCAGGCTCATCTGTGGGCTCCTCCTCGCTGACCGGTTCTTCGGTCGGCTCGACGGTGGGTTCCTCAGCGACACTGGCCTGCGCAAACGGATTGGCGACGACCATCACCACGATGATCACCGCAGCCACTGCCCCGATGATCCCCAGGATGACGGGCAGCGGCAGGCCCTCACGCCTTTCAGCAGGGGCTGCGGCGGCCTGTTGGGCCGCATGGGCAGCGGCCCGCTCTTTATAGTCCTGCGATGGAATCTGTTTGGTCGCGCCCGCATTTTCCTCATTTTGGAACTGCAGCGGCTTGCCCTCCAACGCACTGCGGAAGTCAACCGCGATCTGCTTGGCTGTTTGGTAGCGGTTGGCCGGCTGCTTGGACATCCCCTGCCGGACCACCCGTGCCACCGCCGGATCGGTTTCCGGGCGAGTCTGCATGATATCCGGGATAGGTTCGACGGCGTGGGCCAACATCGTC
>JAADYX010000207.1 GCA_010092885.1 Chloroflexota bacterium
CTGATCATACAGCGCGCCGAACTTCGCGATGAGCAGCGGCTTCCAGATGAGGGCGTGGGCCGCGTGGCCCATCCAGCGGCGCGACCACGCATCGGCCGTGTGTTTCTCCAGCGTGATGCCGTTGCTGTACTTCGTCAGGAAGAAGGAGGCCGCGCCCAGCCGCAGCTTGGCAAACAGGGGCAGGTAGGGGATGCTCAGCACGTTGATCGCGCGGGAGATGGTCGGGTTGGCGGAGACGGGCTTGTCCAGCACGAAGGTGCCCCGCTCATGATAGTAGCTGGTCACGGGTTGGCTGAAGCGCACCTTGTCGCTGTGGCCCAATTCGTCGATCAGGCCGAGCACGGCGTCGTCGTTGTGGAACCAGTGATGGTAGAACTTCTCCAGCGCCCAGTCCCAGTTTTCCGCGCGGAAACCCGCCGCCAGCCCACCCGGCTTATCGGCCGCCTCGTATACGGTGACCGTGTGCCCGGCCCGGCACAGATCGTAGGCTGCGGCCAGCCCGGCCACCCCCGCCCCGATGATGATCACGTGCATGCACTCGCTCCTTGGTCCCTGTGTCCGTCACGAGAGCATACCCCAGATCCGGTGAGTCTTTCAGATTGTGGCCCCCCAGAAATTGTGCTTTCACGAAACAAATAGACTATCATCTAAAAATAGAGAATGTGGGAGAAGACCTATGGAGATACTCAAGCAGCTCTCAGAAGCAAACGGCGTCAGCGGCGCGGAGTCTGAGGTCCGGCAGGTCATCCTTGACCTTATCCGCCCCCATGTTGACGAGATCCAAACCGATACCCTCGGCAGCGTGATAGCCCTCAAACGGGGCACCGGCGGCTCCGATCTGCGTGTGATGGTTGACGCGCACATGGATGAAGTCGGCATGATGGTCGTCGGCCATGATTCCAACGGCATGCTGCGCATCGTCAGTGTGGGCGGGCTCGACACCCGTCTGATGCCGGGCCTGCGTGTGCAGGTCGGCCCGGACCGCATCCCGGGCGTGATCGGTGTCAAACCGATTCACCTGGCCAAAAACGGCGATATGGACAAGGCCGGCGAATTCGAATCGCTGCGCGTGGATATCGGTGCCTCGGGCAAGGATGCCGCGAAGAGCAAAGCGCCTATCGGCACCCGTATCGCGTTCCACAGTGAGTTCATAGAAGGCGAGACCACCGCGCGCGGCAAGGCCTTCGATGACCGGGCCGGATGCGCCGTCCTGGTGCATCTGCTGCAGGGCGAGCCTTTCCCCTTTGACCTCTACGCTTCATTTACCGTGCAGGAGGAAGTCGGCCTGCGTGGTGCCAGGGCTGCCGCCCATGCCATCGAGCCGGATGTCGCTGTCGCGTTGGAGGGCACTATCGCCGACGACCTGCCGAAGGAAGACGATGAGTCACCGACCACCCGCCTTGGGGCGGGGCCCGCGCTCAGTGTGGTCGACCGCAGCGTGATCTACGACCGGCGGCTCAACCGGCTGCTCACCCAAACCGCCGAAGAGCTCGGCCTCCCGGTGCAGTTCAAGCAGCCCGGCATCGGCGGGACCAATGCGGGCAGCATTGCCCTGAGCGGGGTGGGTGTTCCGGTGGCGTGCATTGCGGTGCCATGCCGCTACATTCACAGCCCGGCAGCAATGCTCAGCAAGGGCGATTACCATAATGCGATCCGGCTGCTGCGCGAGTCGCTGGCCCGGCTGGACGAATCGGTGTTGGCTCAGCCCGTCTGAGCGCGCGTCACGAACGCTGCGAAGAAGGCCGCATGGGCCAGGTTCATCGCGGCGGGCAGCAGATAGTCACCCAATGGCGCGATCACCAATCCGATCGCATACAGCGCCGCTGTGCCTATCCCCGGGCTGATGAGGACCAGCCACAGCGGCAGATCAACGCCTTCCTGCTGCCGGATCAGCACCAGCAGGATTGTGCCCACCCCCAATATCAGGTGCAGCACGACAAAGGGCGGCAGCATGATCGGCAGATACGGGAGCACAAACGCCATCGGATCGGCGGGCTGCTGCGTCTGAATGAGGTATGCCGCTGAGCCTGCCAGCCCATGGAAGGTGGTGCCCTGCACGATGCCGAACAGGCTCAACCCCAGCAGCAGGCCTGTATAGCGTGCCGGCTTGAGCACATCGTAGACGGCCCAGTAGCCGACCATATAGACGGGGATCGCCGTCACCCCCAGCAGGAATCCGGCCGTGATGCGCGGCACGCTGACCAGCAGCTGAGCCGCCGCCGGATCGCGGGCAAAGCCCGGCGCAGCCAGCATAACGACATCCGCGGTGGCACCCAACACACCGGCAGCAACGGCGATGAGAGCTGCTGTTCGGGCCAGGGGGCGCATCAGGCGGTGGCCTTTTCGTGCAGCTTTTCGCCCAGCGCGACCAGCTGTGGGTAGCCCCACTGCCCCTGATCGGTCAGGTGGGCGGTCAGGTCCTTTGGAATGCCCCCCAGGCCGTTGTATGCTCCGCTGATGGCGCCAGCCATGGCGGCGGTTGTATCCGCATTGCCGCCCGCGCTCAAGGCCGTGGCGATGGTTTGCCAGTAGTCATCAGGGTTCTTGAGGAAGCTGTACAGGGCCCACAGCACACCGCTGACCACGAACAGCGGAATGCCCTCCCACGGATCGGCGATCTCTTCGGCGCGCAGGCCAAACTCCGAGATGGATGGCCCGGCCTGGGTAGGCGGCATCTCCAGCCAGGTGGGCAGCCGCTGGATGCCCTCTGCGAAGGTCATCGAGTGGGACATGGCCCATTCGGCCAGCTGATCCACAAAGCGGCGCGGTTCGAGGCTTTCACCGGTGAGTACAATCGATACCGCCCCAGCGACCACCGTTGCGCCCGCCGAACAGCGCCCGTCCTGGTGGGTAATGCGGCTCTGCTCGTAGGCGGCATTGACGAGTTCGCGAGTGCGGTCCCCATGGTAGAAGAGCCCTATCGGTGCGGCGCGCATGGCGCTGCCGCTGTCGGCGGCAGGCGGCGGGCTGCCGGACTTCTCCCAGGGGACGCCATCGAGCAGCCGCTGCGCGGCCTGGGCAGTGGCCTCTGGCGGGCTGATGGCGGCTTTCTTTTCAAACAGGATCGCGATGCGTGTGGCATAATGGGTGGGGTCGAAGCCGCCCTTCTCGATCAGGCTGATGGCCAGTTCTCGGGCGAGCTGGGTATCATCGGTATACTGGCCAAAGTCATACGGTTTGCGCCCAAACTGAGCGGCCTTGCCGGCCTGCATAATGCCCGTCACGTACTTTTGGGCCAGGTCAGGCTTGTAGCCTTCCACGTTGAAGCCGAGTGCGTCGCCGAGGGCCTGTCCGACGAGGCAGCCGCTGAACTTTTCCTTGTGCATTACCGCTCCTTGTGTGTGATCTCTGCCAGATACATACCATCTACCTACCCTGTTTGTCGAATGACCGCCTATGCCGCGATTGCGCTATAATAACCGTCGCAAGGAGGGCCTATGGACGATATACGCGCCATATTTTTCGATCTCGATGGCACGCTGCGCCGTGTCAAACCGACCAGCCAGGAGGCGCTGCTCGCTCACGCTGACGACCTCGGCTACACAGTAACCAATAAAGGCCGCCGCGACGCGATCTTATGGAGCCATTCCTATTGGGCTGATGCCCGCGGCGTGCAGGCCGATCTGCAGCAGCTGGGGGGGCGGGCCTTTTGGGAGGCATACATCCAACGGTTTGTCGAGGCGCTCAAACCACAGGGAGCCCCGCTCGAGGAAACGACGGCAGCCCTGGCGGAACGCTTCACAGCGTCCTTCCGCCCCAGCTTTTCTCTGATGGAAGGCAGCAAAGAACTGCTGTGGACTCTGCGTTCGGAGAAGTTCATTGTGGGGCTGGTCTCCAACCGCCGGGAGCCGCTGACCGGTGATGCCATTGAGCTGGGCATCATCGAGCACCTGAACTTCACGCTGGCAGCCGGCCAGGTCGCCATGTGGAAGCCTGACCCCGGCCTGTTTGATGCCGCGCTTGATCTGGCGGGCTGCAACCCCGCAGAGGCTGTCTACGTAGGGGACAATTACTACGCGGATGTGGTCGGCGCGCAGCGGGCCGGGCTGACCGCCGTGCTGATAGATCAATACGGTGTCTACGAGCACATCGCCGATCGCTGCATTGTGCTGCCGCACGCCCAGGCCCTCCTTAACGAGTTTGGCCTGAGCGGCTGAGACCGCTCATTTTGTTCTATCCCACTGACACAAACGGAGTATGGGGAATCATGTACGGTCCAGAAGACTATGAAGATGAAGAATATGAGGACTTCGAAGACTGGGATGACGACGAGGATTGGGACGACGATCTCTATGATGATGACGACTGGGATGACGATGAGGACTGGGACGACGAGGACTATTGATCCTCGCCGCGGATGGCTGCCCGCACAGCGCGGGTAAGCTCACCGGCACGCCGCGTGTGGATCATATCCAATGACCGGGGGCGCGGTAGGTCCACCATCACGATCTCACGGATATGACCGGGTCGCGGTGACATCACCGCGATGCGGTCGGCCAGCAGTACAGCCTCGCTGATGCTGTGTGTCACCATCAGAACCGTGCTGCTGCGCAGCCGCCAGATGCGCAGCAGTTCCTCCCCGAGTGTCTCGCGGGTGAGGGCATCGAGCGCGCCAAAGGGCTCATCAAGCAGCAGCAGATCAGGGGACTGCATCAACGCGCGGGCGATTGCCACACGTTGGGCCATCCCTCCGGAAAGCTGCGCGGGCAGCCGGTTGGCAAAGCCGTGCAGCCCCACCAACCGGATCATCCGGTGCGCGGCCTCCTCCCGCTGGTCGCGGCTGATGCCTGCCAGTTCCAGCGGCAGGGTGACGTTCTCCAGCACGGTGCGCCACGGCATCAGGTTCGCATTCTGGAACACCTGCCCCACGTTCGGATGCGGACCACTGACCACCTCCCTGTTGATCACGACCTGCCCGCGCGTCGGCGCGAGCAGGCCAGAGATTATGCGCAGCAGGGTCGACTTGCCACAACCTGAGGGCCCGACAAGACAGACGAACTCATTCTCACGGACGGCCAGCCTTACGCTGCGCAGGGCTTCAACCGCGTGGTCACTCGCCACCTGGTAAACATGCGAAACGTGATCGACGGTCAGCATGTCATGGCAGGAAGGCGTTGGTAAACGCCGCTTCGAGGTCCTGCTCATCGGTTAGCAGATCCGCCGAAAGCAGCAGGTCTTGCGTATTGACCCACGTTTCCAGCTCAGAATAGCCCAGCTGCTCAGCGTCCCACAGGTCCACTGAGGCGTCCAGCACCTGGCGCGCGATGGGCGCCACATCCGGATCGTCGAGGCCCTCAACGTATTGCGTGGCGATGCCAAATGCCTCATCCGGATTGTCGATGGTGTCACGTAGGGCGGTGGCGAACGCGCCAACAAACGCCTCGACGCGATCCGGGCTGCCGGCGATGAGATCGCTGTTGACGATCAGCAGGTTGCTGACGAGATCCACATAGTCGGAGACGTAGATCACATCAACGGGCACATCGCGGGCCTCCAGCTGAGTCGGTTCATTGACGGCATACACGACCACAGCCTCCGCTCGATCGGAGACGAGTGTTTCCACCTGGGTGAACCCCGTCGCCTGCAGATCGATATCGTCCTCACTCAGGCCCTGTGTCTGCAGCAGGGCCAGCAGCCCGATGTAGTTCTCGCCCTCACGGATGGGCACCCCGACCACACGCCCGGCCAGGTCGGCCGGTTCGGTAATGCCGGCCCCCTCCTTAGCAGCGATGGCAATCGGGTAGCGCTGGTACCACTCAAAGACGGCGGTCAGGTCGAGGCCCTGCGCGCGCCCCAGCAGAAGCTGCTGCGCACCGATCACGCCGATGCTGTCCGGGTTGGTGGCCACCTGCCGCGCGATTTCGCTTTCCTGCAGGTGGGTGATCGATACATCAAAGCCGGCCTCGGTGAAGTAGCCCTTTTCAATGCCGACATAATAGGGCGCAAACTGCACATCCGGCACGAAGGCCAGCAGCAGGTCGATCTCGGTCAGGGCAGTGTCATCATTGAGTGCGGTGACGGTTCCACCGCAGGCGGCCAGCAGCAGAACGGCGGCCAGTACGATCAGGCGTTTCACACTGATTTCTCCTCACTTAGTCAGTCGGGCGCTGCCAGGCGAGCACACGGCGTTCCAGCAGGGCGACGGCGCCGTACAGCAGCAGCGCCATCGCGATGAGGGTGAACACGCCCACGAACACCCGCGCCGTATCGAACAGCCCATCAGCCAGGTTGATCATGAAGCCCAGCCCGGCGTCCGCCCCGGTGAACTCCCCGACCACGGCGCCGATCACCGACAGGGTCGCGCCGACTTTGAGCCCCGCCATGAGCACCGGCATGCTGGCGGGGACTTCCAGCCGGGTGAAGATCTGCCAGGGGGTGGCCTGCATCGAGCGCATCAAGTCGTAGAGCTCCTGTGGCACGCTGCGCACGCCGGTGATGGTGGTCACCAATACCGGGAAGAAGACGATCAGCGCGCTGATGAGGATCTTGCTCGTGATGCCCGTGCCAAACCAGATGATCAGCAGCGGCGCGATGGCAACCACCGGCACCGCCTGCGAGGCAACGATATATGGCGTCAGGATGCGTTCCAGCGTGGGCGATTTGGCGATGGCATAGCCGGTCACGGTCGCCAGCGTAAAGCCGCTGGCCAGCCCGCCGGTCACCTCAATGAAGGTGACGCCCGTGTGGCGCAGCAGAGTCCCATCGGCGAACACACGGACGAACTTCTGCGCGACGGCCACCGGCCCAGGCAGGATAAACGCCGGGTAGTCACCAATGCGGATGAGCGCTTCCCAGGCGAGCAGGAAGATCACGAAGGCGGCGATAGGCCACGCCACACGGCTGATGTGCCATGTGCTGCGCCGGCGGGATACCCTCTGTTGGTTGGCTGTGAGTGCCATGTGCCCCTATCCTGGTTGTATTCGGGGCATGGTGGCGATCAGGTGGTATGCTGAAGTAACCAGCATACTGGCATTGATGCGGTGCATCGTGGCTACCTTCTCCCATCCGGACTGTTACCGTCGGCCCCGGGTTCGCACCGGGTCCACCGCCTGATTGGCGGGTCATAGGCTCGGGCACCGACTCGGATGCCCATCACTATCGGTCGGGAATTGCACCCTGCCCCGAAGGTCGTTTGTTCTGTTTTGCACTTTCAGTATAGCAAAGAGACGCGGGGCACGTCAATGATGATGGGGACACACCACAGCGATGTGTGTCCCCGTTGAATTCAGCTTTGGTCGGTATCGTAGCTATCGTCAAGCGGTTGGATGCCAAGGCGCACCCGCTCGCCGTCAATGTAACTGTAAGCATCATCGAGCCCGTCGAACACGGGAGTCTGCCCGATGCCCGAGAATTGGTCAATAGTCTCATTGATCAGGTGCATCATGGGGATATCGGCCACAATGATTGACCTGATATCGTAGTCGGCCTTTTTCTTCGAGTTGATCATTTCACGGAGCAAAACGCGTACACCCCGTTCGGAAAGTTCATGGTTTTGCAGGTTGATGATCTGGTAGATGACGGGTTCACGGATCTCGTACCATGCGGCATCGGTTTTTTTGGCCAGTTCGGCGAAATCGGTGCGCGGATCGAGCGGTTCGAAAGCGGTGACGAGGACGGCACTTCGGCGGCTGGAGGGATCGACGACTATGGGCATGTTCAACTCCTGCATGTCTGGTGGATTTACCAAGAGGTGCAGCATCTAGTTTACACGAAAGAGATTCCAGGCAGCATGATCTGTTATGTGTCTGTAATAGGAGGAGGCTTATCAGGAGTTTTGGCGAGCTGCTATCTGCACTGTGAGCTGACCTCTGATCGTAGGGCAGGCTGCCGGAGGCATGCTCAGCACACACGGGCCGGATTCAGCCCCCGGCGTTGCACCTCACCCGCCGGTGCGCGTCCGGCCTTTCATTGTGCGGCGTCGTGAAATACACTCCCTGTGAGGAGGAAATGATGCCAAGAGATACAAGTTGGGAAGACGTGGCCGACTGGTACGACGGCTGGGTTGGCAAACAGGGCAGCAAGCACCATCGCAACCTGGCCATCCCCGTTGTGATGGAGATGCTGCAACCCCAGCAGGGCGAATCCGTATTGGATATCGGCTGCGGGCAGGGTGTGCTCGCCCCGTACATGCACAAGGCGGGCGCCCACTACGTCGGCGTGGATGCGGCCAGCAGTCTGATCAAGAAAGCGAAGCGCTACCACAAGGGGGCGCGCTTCTTCACGGGCGATGCCCGCCACCTTGCCGAGCTGCCGGTGGAGCCCGCCTCATTTGATGTGGCGGTGTTCATGCTCAGCATTCAGGATATGGACCCCCTGCCCCAAGTCATCGAGTCGGCCGCGTGGGCGCTCAAGGCGGGCGGCAGGCTGGGCATCCTGATGACTCACCCTTGTTTCCGCATCCCACGTCAGAGCGGCTGGGGGTTCGATGAGGGGCGCAAGCTCCAATACCGTCGGGTGGACAGCTACCTCTCCCAGCTCGATGTGCCGCTGACGGGCAAAGGCCGCGGGCGTGGCGGCCAGAACATCGTGACGCGCAGCTACCACCGCCCGCTTATGGATTACGTCAACGCGCTGGGGGCCGCCGGGCTCGCCATCGATGCAATGGAAGAGGTGCCCACCTACAAGGCCGACAGCCGCCAGCCCAAAGCGGAACGCCGCGCTAACGAGGAAATACCCCTCTTCCTCGGGCTGCGTGCGCTTAAGATCCATGGTGCGTCGTGACGATCCGATGTACCAAGTCAACAATTAGCGGCAGGATCACGAGCATGTGGTAAAATGGCAGTGTTATCAAACACATGCGGCCCACAATCGGCGGGCCGTTTTTGAGGAGAAGCAATGCGAGAGATTACTGTAGCAACTGTCCAGATGAAACCGGAACTCGGCGAGGTTGAGGACAACCTCGTCAAAATGTCCGACTTCATTGCGAAGATCGCGAGCCAGCAGAAGGTCGATCTGATCGTCTTCCCAGAGCTGATCACCAGCGGCTATGAGCTCGGCGTTAAGTTCACCGAGATCGCCCAGCTGATCCCAGGCCCAACCGTCAACCTGATGAGCCAGCGGGCCCAGCAGCACGGCGTTTACATCGCCTTTGGCATGGTCGCCAAGGAGCGCGTTGAGAGCATTCTCTACAACGCCGCGGTGCTCGTCGGGCCGGAAGGCGATATCACCGGTGAATACCGCAAGGTCCACCTCAAGGGCGAGGAGCGCATGGCCTTCCGTGAGGGCTACAAACTGCCCATCTTTGAGGCCGACTTCGGGCGCGTCGGTCTGATGCTCGGCTGGGATTTGGCCTTCCCCGAGGTGGCACGCACCATGGTGTTGGAGGGTGCCGAGATGTTGTGTGTGCTTGCCAGTTGGGAGAAGAACGATATCGACGAGTGGCAGACCTATCTCAAGGCCCGCGCCTACGAAAACGCCGTGTTCGTCACGGGAGCCAACCGCGTCGGCGAGGACGTGACCTTGGCCTTCGGCGGGGAAAGCGCGGTTGTTGGCCCGCGGGGCAAACTGCGCGCCGTCGTCACCACGGATGATGTCGCCCAGGCCGATGGCAAAAAGGACGGCAAGGGCAAAAAAGAGGAAGACCCCAAAGCCGAAAAGCCCGGCGAGGACGAGAAAGACAAGGACAAA
>JAADYX010000208.1 GCA_010092885.1 Chloroflexota bacterium
AATCATATGATAAACGACAGTGTGCTCGACGAGACGATAATCGAAAACGAGGAGTGGCGTTGGGTTTTCATCTCCGGCGCGATCCTCCTCGTTTTGCTGACGATCCCGTTCATCTGGGCGTATGCGGTCAGCGGTGAGCGGACTTTCGTAGGCGTGTTGGTCACGCCCATTGACGGCGTATCCTACTTGGCAAAAATGTACCAGGGCCGCACCGGCGACTGGCTCTTTGAACTCCCCTACACACCGGAACCCCATCGCGGTGTGTTTGTCTATGCCTTCTACCTGAGCCTGGGCAAGCTGGCCGGTCTGCTCAATATTGACATCGCGCAGATCTTCCATGCCGCGCGGTTGGTAGGCGGCATGCTGTTGTTTGTTGCCATTTACCGGTTTGTCTCCCGGTGGACCACGGATGTCGGTCAGCGCCGGTTGGCCTGGGGCCTTGCCGTGATGGGTGCTGGTTTCGGCTGGCTGGCGCTTATCATACGCGGTGACCCGGTCCCGCTTGATATCCTCCGCTTGCCGGAGGCGTTCCCGTTCCAGGCGATCTTCACCAACCCGCATTTTCCGCTTTCGATTGCCGTGGCCTTACTTGTGGCCGACGTCCTCCTGGACGTTCTGTTTGTGCATAATGACCTGCGCCCTCAACTCGGTGTCCGTACCGCAGCGCTTGCAGGCGGCGCTGCCTTCCTGATGTTGGTCTCGCCGTTCATTCTGCTGCCGGTTGGCCTTGGGTTTGGCCTCGCCGTCATATGGATGGGCATTCAGCGGCGGGAAATCCCCTGGCGTGAACTCTCCTGGGGCAGTGTGGTGGCCATCTTTGCGCTGCCCTTTTTGATCTACAATCTATGGGCGATCTCGGCTGCCAACCCTGTTTTCGCTGGCTGGATGGCGCAAAACAGCACGCCATCACCGCCGGTCTGGGAATACCTGATCGCGTTCGGCCCGCTGCTTATCCTCGCCGGGATCGGTCTGTGGCGGTCGCGCAGCGCCCTCCACTACGAGGATCTGGTTCTCATTGGCTGGCTGCTGTCAACTCTCATTCTGTTGTATGCTCCGTTGGGCCTCCAGCGCCGTTTTGCCATAGGCCTGACAATCCCTTTGGCGATCTACTCGGCCCGTGCCATCCGGCGCGTGATCCTGCCTGCTGTGGGCCGCGGCCTCAGGCCGGTGCTCATCACTGTGATCTTCCTGACGTTCATCCCCTCGTCCATCATTGCCCTCATCTTGCCGATGGTGGGAGCCTTGTCCCCAGAAGGTGAGCGGGCGTACTATCTGACCCCACAAGAAACGGAAGCACTCGCCTGGATGCAGCAGACAGTCGATGAGGATGCGGTTGTGCTGGCCTCACCGGACTACAGTCTGTTCATTCCTACCGTTGGCCGGACGGTTGTGTACGGACACCCGTTTGAAACGCTCCGCGCCGAACCACGTGAGCAGGCTGTCCTGGACTATTACGCCGGTACGGACTGCTCTGTCATTGACGATGAGTCGGTCGACTATGTGGTTATCGGTCCACGCGAGCAGCACATCATAGAGGCATCAACCTGTCTGCCTGAGTCAGATGCAGTCTACCAGACCGGCAGCCTGATGATCTACGCCGTTGATGATGCGCCTTAGGCTTTGGCTGCTCGTACCCATAGGCGCGATTCTGGTGGTGGCTGTGCTGATGGTGCCACCCGGTATGCTGCCCGCCGGCCCGGGGGACACGTTCTCCGATGCGTCACTCTCCCACTGGCCCAATGCCTTTTTCCTCCGCGAGAGCGTCTGGCAGCACGGTCAGTGGCCACTTTACCACCCGGGGCGCATGTTGGGTCAGCCGTTCGCGGCCAACCCGCTGAGCAAAGTCTGGTATCCGCCGCAGTGGTTCGTTCTGGCTGTGCCACCGACCCTCCACCTCAATCTGATGGTCTACGGCCACATGGTGCTTCTGGCTGCGGGTGCCACACTGTGGCTGCATGACGAAGGTTTTGCGCCACCGGTGATCGCGTTCGGCACGCTGGCGCTGGCACTCACGCCGCGTGTGCCAGCCCACCTCGCGCTCGGCCATCTGGATATTGTCTACGCCTTTGCCTGGGCCCCGTGGGTCTTGCGCGCGGTATATCGCACAGCCGGTGAGCCAACTGCGCACCGTGCGCTGGAGCTTGGGCTGTTCGGTGGCATGCTCATTCTGGCCGACGTCCGGATCGCGCTGTATGTGCTGCTAACCGGTGTTGTATATGGGCTGAGCCTGCTTGATCGCGCTCAAACGGCGCGGATCGTCGCGGCCGCCGCCGGTGCCGGAGTCGCTGCACTCGGCCTGACCGCTGTGCAGACCGTTCCCCTGCTCGCCCTGAGCGACTCCCTCACCCGCGCGCTGATCACGCCGGAGCAGGCCGCGGCCCTGTCGCTGCAGCCTGCCGCCCTGATCGGTCTTCTCGTTCCGGATCCACAGGGCTACGCTGAGCGCATGACTCACCTGGGGGTGCCTGTGCTGGTGATGGCCGTGGCCGCGCTGTTCTCGCGCCGCTGGCAGCGCATCTGGCCGTGGGCTGTGCTGGTCCCGGCTGCGATGCTGTGGGCACTCGGTTCCAACGGCCCGGTGTTTCTCCCTGCTCTGCGAACCCTGCCCGCTCTGACCTGGTTCCGGGTGCCGAGCCGGGCGTGGTTTGTGGCCATCCTTGGCGTCGTCATGCTGTCGGCATATGGAATGCAGCATCTGCTTGAGAACGGCAGCACGCGCCCGCACAGGGCAGCGAGTATCGCCCTGCTGGGCTCCGGCCTCAGCGTGACGGTGGCCGCGTTGGTGGCGCAGCCAGCATTGGTCGTAACAGGGGTCGTGCTGACATTTACCGGAGTCGGTCTGTTGTTTCTGAACGGGGGTTTCTACGCGCGTTTTGCCCGGATGCTCAACCTGAGAGATACGTCCGCGTTAGGGGGGCGGCGGGCGCTGCCCCTGATTGTTGTCCTGGCTGTTTCCCTGACTGCCTACGGATTGTCCATCGTCAGCGGGCTGCCCGTCGCGTCGGCTGCTGTCCACCTGCCTGCCGGATCCGTGGTCTACTCGCCCTCGTATGATCTGGCCGGTCCCGCCGCTGAGCGGGCCGGTCTGCGGCGCGTGCACGCCATCGATCCCTTTCAACTGCGCTGGGCTGCCCAAGCCGTTGCCGAAGCAGCAGGCACCGATCTGACCGGGTACAGCATCGTGGCGCCACCCGTGCCGCCTGGGGCCCAATCCGTGCAGATGGGGCTGTCACAAACCACACCGGATATCGATCTGCTCAATGCGCTCGGTGTGACCCACGTGGTGGCGGTCTATCCGGTGCCCGGCCTGAGCAGCCCCGCCCGCAGCGGCGACTTCTACGTGTACACCATCGGAGATTCCACGCCGTGCACGTTCGAGGTGAACCGTGTGCAGTGCGATCGCGGTCAGGTGCCGTTGATGTACGCTCCCGGCTGGTTCAACGGATCGGACCCCGTTGGCCGGGATGGTCCGCTGCTTGATGCGCAGGGCCCGGTTGAGCTCGTCTACCGGCCGCCTGCGGTATGGGCAGGCCTCGCCCTGACAGTCTCTACGTTGATCGTTATGGGAGTTGTATGGAAAATCGCATAACTGCCGTCGAATGGCGCTGGGTGCTGGTCGCCAGCCTGATCGTGATCGGGCTTTCCAGCGTGCCGTACGTGCTCGGGCTGCTCATCGAAACGCCTGAACTGCGCTACAGTGGGTTTGTAATCGGCATTCAGGACATGCACTCCTATCTCGGCAAGATGCGGTGGGGGGCCGCCCATCCCGGCTTTCGCTTTGAGCTGTTCTACACAGCAGAACCGCACACCGGTGGGTTCGTTTTTGGCCCGCAGCTGTTCCTCGGCAAGGTCATGGGCCTGTTGAGTGGGCAGGGTGGGGCGGTGTCTGGTCGCCTGCTGTGGATGGTCTATCATGTGTGGCGCGTGGCAGCCGCCCTGCTGATGCTGTTCGCGATATACGCCTTCGCTGCCCGGTTTGTTGAGGCAGTGCCCGTGCGGCGATTGGCGTGGGGTATCGCCGCTGTGACCGGCGGCCTTGATTGGGTGCTCGTGCTTGCCGGTTTCACCCCACTCGCTTTCCTTGTCCCTGAGGCATTTAGCTTCCTGATCGTCTTTCTGCTGCCCCACCTCGCGATGGCTCGCGCGCTGATGCTCGTTGGGTGGCTCCTGCTCTTGCGTGCCGTGGACCACAGCAGCTGGCAGCTGGCAGCATTGGCCGGGCTGGTCTGGGTCATAATGGGCGTCTTTGTGCCCTTCTTCGATGCTCTGCTGGGCGTGCTGATCGCCACCTGGTTGTTCGGCCAGCTGATCGTCAAGCGCCGCATCCCCTGGAAACCCTTCGGATTGGCGGCCATCGCCGGGGCACTGCCTGTTGTGCTGCTGCTGTACAACGCCTGGCTGTTCACTACAGATCCGGTGTTTGCCGTGTGGCAGGCGCAAAACGATCTGCCCTCGCCGCCCGTTTTCCAGTACCTGTTGGCTTACGGTCTTCTGATCGCTTTGGCGGTTCCGGGTGTCCGCCGCCTGCTGCAAGACGGCCTGACCGATGATGCCATCCTGCTGCTGACTTGGCCGCTGGCCGCAGCCGCGATGGTCTATCTGCCGGTCAACGTGCAGCGCCGCCTGGTGGAAGGGGCCATCGTGCCGCTGGCTGTGCTCAGCGCGATGGGCATCGTTGAGATCGTCAGGGGGCACCGCCGTCAGCTTCGACGGGCTGCGGTGGCTGTTGCCCTGTTTCTGTTGGTCATGCCCAATTTCTTCTTGATATTTGGTGCGGTGCAGACTGTTTCCCGGCGTGCCTGGCCAGTCTTCGTCCCCGCTGAAGTTCTCCAGGCCGCCGATTGGATCGATGCCAACGTGCCGCCTTACAGTGTCTTCGTCGCTGAAGAGCTCCAGTCGAACATGTTGGCGGGCTACACCAGGGTGAAGGTCTTTCACGGCCACGGCCCGGAAACCCTCTATCTGGACGAAAAGCGCGAGCAGGCACAGGCGTTCTTCAGCGGAGAGGGTGGGATCGAGGTGCTGCGGGAAGGCGGTGTTGACTATGTGTTCTGGGGTCCGCAGGAGCGTGCCTTCTGCGAGGGTCTGGACTGCCTCGCCGGTCTGCCGCTGGAACCGGTCTATGCCGATGAGACCGTCACAATCTACGAGGTGCTGCCTTGAACGTGAAGCGCTGGCTGCCTGAGATCATCATGATCGGTGCGACGGTGGTGCTCTTCCACCGGCTGCTGATCGGTGAGGTGCTGTATTGGGGTACACCTTCAATCCAGTTCTATCCATGGCGTGAAACGGCCTTTAGCATGCTGCGCAGTGGAACGCTGCCCCTCTGGAACCCGATGCTCGGCAGCGGCGCGCCACTGCTCGCTAACTACCAGACCGCCGTATTCTATCCACCCAACTGGCTGTACCTCATCCTACCCACCTCCCACGCGATGGGGCTGGTCGCCCTGGTCCATATTCCGCTGGCCGGTTTGGGCATGGTGGCCTATCTGCGACGGCTGTCCGTGGGCCGGTTAGGGCAGGGTGTGGGCGGGCTGGCTTATGCCCTCAGCGGGTATATGGTCGGGCGCTTCGGTTTTCTCTCGGTGACGAGCACCATCGCCTGGCTGCCGTGGTTGATGTGGGCCGTTGATGGCTTGATGACGTCCGGCTCTGAGCGGCTGCGCTGGTCGATCCGGCTGGCGGTGGTCACCGGTCTTATGCTGCTCGCCGGGCACGCACAGACGGCGTTCTACAGTCTGCTGCTGGCTGGTATGTATGCGCTGTGGCGCGTGCTGTCATCCGACCGGAAGGCATGGATCGGGCGGCTGGGTGCTGCCCTGGGTGGTGTATTGCTGGGTGTGGGCATCGCTGCTGTGCAGCTCGCACCCACCCTGGAACTGATGCTGTCGTCACAGCGCTCCACTGGCGTCGCAGTCGATGAGGCGCTGTCGTTCTCGTATTGGCCGTGGCGCTTTTTGACCATCGTCGCGCCGAATCTGTTCGGTACACCGGCGCGCGGCACCTATTGGGGATTCGGCTGGCACTGGGAAGACGCGACGTTTGTTGGGGTGCTGACCGTGGCCATGGCCGTGACGGCCTTCGTCGCGTGGCTGCGGGCCCGCCGCACAGCCGAGACCGGCTCCGCACTGCATGTCGTTCCGTTCTATGCGGTCCTGCTGCCGGTTGTGTTTCTGCTGGCGTTGGGCAATAACACCCCCGTCTACATTTGGCTGTACAACAACGTCCCAACCTTTGATCTGTTCCGTGCGCCCGCCCGCTGGATCCTGCTGGCCGTGTTTGCTTTGTCGGTGCTGGGCGCCATCGGTGTTGAGCACTGGCGGGTGACGCGGCGCAGCGTTCGGTGGGTCCGGCTGTCAGTGGTCGGCGGCTTGGCTGCCGCGCTCGCAGCCGGTGCTGCCGCCGGGTTCCTGGCTGGCACGCGGGAGGCGACCTTCATCTGGGCGGGGGTTCGTTTTGGCCTCACGGTGGCCGTGACCGGTGGTTTGGGCCTCCTGCTCTGGCAAGCCCAACGCAAGCCGGAACAGCGCCCACGGTGGGAACTTGCGGTGCTGTTGGTGCTTGCCCTCGATCTGATCAGCGCCGGGTGGGGCCTCAACCCGACCATCGCCGGGACCTACTACCGGCGGCCAGCGGCCAGCACCGAACCGGTGTCACAGGCGCTCAATGATGGTCGCGTGTTCATGCTGCCATCTGCCGATGACAATCTGCGGTTTGATGTCTACTTCCGCAGCGACGACTTTCAGGCGGAGGATACCGATCTGTGGCTCAGCCTGCGTGACTCCATGCTGCCCAACGTCACCGTCATGCAGGGGCTGCGTGCTGCCCACAACGATGATCCCCTGCTGGTTGGTGTCTACGCGGATCGCTTCGAGCAGATCGCTGAGCGGCTCGGTACCCGTCAACTCGACCTGATCGAGTCGATGGGCGTGACTGTGCTCGTCACGGACTTCCCGCGCGCCGATCTGCCGGAGGTTTACCGCGATGAGCACGTTATCGCTTACGCGGTGCCCGCGCCATGGCCGCGCGCATCGCTGGCCAACTGCGATGAAGCGTGGGCCTGTGTGCCGGAGCAGCCCCTGTCGGTAGAGGATGCCGGTCCGCATGAGGTCCGCATCCGGGTGGATGCAACGCAGGAAGCCGCCGTCCTGCTCTTGGATACCCATTATCCGGGCTGGCAGGCTGCGCTCGATGGCCAGCCCGTGCCTGTCGAGCGCGCGAACGGAGCTTTCCGCGCTGTTGTGATCCCACCCGGTGAACACGAGTTGGTGTTCCGCTACAGGCCGCAGTCCATCATGATCGGTGGCGCGGTAACACTGGCCGCCTGCCTTGCAGCGGCTGTAGGTTACAGTCTCGCTACGGAAATTGACGAATAAGCGTAAGATCGTTAGGATGGGCACTATTCACAGAACAGAAAAGGGGCGGGTCTAGTGGCAGCAACCATGGTTGTTGTGCCAACCTACAACGAGAAAGAGAATATTATCCGTCTGGTCCCGATGCTGCTAGAACTCCCCCTTGACATCGGGGTAATCGTTGTCGACGATAATTCGCCCGACGGAACTGGTGCCCTGGCCGACAGCCTCGCTGAAGACCATCCGGGTCAGGTGCATGTGATTCACCGCGAGGGCAAACTGGGCCTCGGTACAGCCTACCTGGCAGGATTCAGATATGCATTGGGCCAGCCGGATACTGAGCGCGTCATGACGATGGATGCCGACTTCTCGCATCATCCCCAATACATTCCGGCCATGGTGGAACGCAGCACACAGGGCTACGATCTCGTCATCGGGTCGCGCTACGTGCCCGGCGGTGATACCCCTGACTTTCCCTGGTATCGGGTGGTGCTCAGTTGGGGAGCCAACACGTTTGCGCGTTTCATGTTGGGCCTGCAGGCGCGTGATGCAACCGCCGGGTTCCGCTGCTACCGTCGTGAGGTCCTGGAAAGTCTACCCCTCGATACCATCTTCAGCAGTGGCTATTCCTTCCTCGTTGAGATGTTGTTTCTGGTCCAATATGCCGGGTATCGCGTGGGTGAGGTGCCCATCGTGTTCCGCGACCGGGAGTTCGGCAAATCGAAGATCTCGCAGACAGAGGTCGCCAAGGCGGTCTACACGGTGATGCGCCTTTTCGTACGGCGTGCATCAGGCAATCGCCAGCAGCCGATTGGAGAGAGGGCCGAACAGTGACAGACAAACAGCACGACCCGACCACGGAGACCGTCGCCTGTAACTACTGTGGCTCCACAGATACGCAAGTTAAGTATCCTGATACGCGCGGGCGCCGCGACAAGATCGACTGGTCTGCCTTCCGGTGCACACACCCGGGTTATGGGGTGCACCCGCCTATAGTCGAATGCCAGAACTGCGGCCTGATCTACACGAATCCAAGGCCTCGCCAAGATGTCATTATTGACAGCTATGAAGCCGTCGAGGATCCGACCTATCTTGAAGAACGGGCGGGCCGCGAACTGCCCTTCCAGCACCATCTGCGCTCTTTTGAGAAGTTCACCGGCCCAGCCGATGGTCGGCGGCTGTTGGATGTTGGAGCTTATATCGGCGTATTTGTCGAGCAGGCGCAGGCTTCAGGCTGGGATGCCTGGGGTGTGGAACCTTCCGTGTGGGGTGCGGCTGTCGCACAGGAGCAGGGCCTCAACGTCATACAGGGGGGGCTCGGCAGTGGTGACCTTCCGTTTGATGCCGGGTCGTTCCACGCACTGACCATGTGGGATGTCATCGAGCACGTCGCTGACCCGATGCAGGTGCTCTGCGACTCCTACGATCTGCTTAAACCGGGTGGATGGATCGCAGTCCATACCATGGATGCCAACAGCCTGTTCGCCAAGATCATGGGCAACCGTTGGCCTTGGCTCATGGAGATGCACATCTACTACTTCACCCGTGAGACCCTCCGCCTGATGATGGAGCGGGTCGGCTTCCGGGTGGAGCGCATCAAGCCACAGGGCCGTTATCTCAGGCTGCAGTACCTTACCACGCGCCTGCGACCCTACAGCCCACCCATCGCTAACGCGGTTGACACCATCAGCAAGGCGGTCGGTCTGAACAGGCTGGCCCTGCCCATTAACTTCGGCGATCTGGTCACGGCCTTCGCGCAGAAACCTCACTGATCGACGCGCTCAATGATGAGCATGCCGTCACTGCCGTAGATGTCGGTGGCGAGTACCTGGCGAATCGCATAGTGTTGGGGGAAACGCGGGTCGACCAGCAGGCCGTCGCGCACATAGATCTCCAGGGTGATGAGGTAGTCGGGCATTTCATCGAAGATCAGATCCGGTGAGATCGCGTAGGCTGCCCCCGCCAGAATGTCCTCATCGATTGGATAGTACGCCACCGACTCCGGTGAAACAAGGCCCAGCGTATCAAGCAGCGGGGCTTTTGTATACCAGCCCACCGCCCCGATATCCGCAGCGGCGACCGTCTCACCGGGTTCAATCTCGTCGCGAATGCTGCGTGCGGCTTCTTCGTAGAGCAGCTCCAACTCAAACCAGGCATTGTCCGGTGCCGGGCGCCGTGGTCCGTGATCCGCTGCCAGCTCCCAGCTGTACAGGGTGAGCGCGATCCATACCGCACCTACCACACCGACGGCGCGTACAGCGGTGGTGCTGCTTTTGGAGATGTTCGCCGCGATCCACCATACACCTGCGATCAGGAGGAGGAAGTAGAACGGCAGCGGAGGCGACTGGTACCAACGAAAGATCAGGGGGTTGGCCACAGCGAACGTGATCGCGTAGAGCCACGGGAAGACCACGATAGCAACGTTGCGTACATCCCTGCGGACGAGGTAGATGGTGCCTGCGCCTGCCAGCCCCAGATAAATGACGAAAAGCCCTAGCCCGATCAGATCACCACCCGGCAGTTGCTCATACAGGCGGAAGGCGCCGAACGGGGTGCCGAAGTTCTGCACCATATTGATCGCTGCCTGTGTTGGCGGCAGGATATAAGCCACGGATTTCGCGCTGACGGAGTTAGTGAGCGGGCTGCCAAAGTACAACGTGCTGAAGACCAACCAGGGCGTCACCACCGCCATGAACGCCGCGAACTCGGCCCAGGGGAGCCGCTGCAGCGGAGGCCTGTCGGTGCGACCCTGCCAGGCCTCGACAATCATGGTGACAGCCAGCGGTCCGGCCCAGATCAGGGCATCGGGCCGGGTCAGCAGTGCGAACCCAGTGACTGCTGAAGCAAGCACGGGGCGTTCATAAAGCCAGAGCGCAAAGGTCGCCAACATCAGGGTGATGTAGACGCTGGTCTCCATGCCGCCAACGGCGAACGTCACACTCTTCGGTGCCAGGGCCCACAGCACTGCCAGCAGCACGGCAGGGAGTTCGCGGTCAAACAGCTTCCGCCCGATTAGATACAGGATTGTAACCCCAATACCGTCGGCCACCGCATTGACGATGACCGAGATGGTAGGGTATGCTTCCGCCTGGAACGGCCAGCCTAGCAGCGCAAGCAGCATGGTGTACAGGGGTGTCGTGGTACCCAGTACATATTCTCCCGCGTTGTACACAAACCCGACTCCTGTGGCCACGTTAACCGCGTACCGGTAAGTAATGTACGCATCATCCACGATGCGCAGGCCGGGGATCAGGCGCACAGTGATGGCTAGCAGCCCAATCAATATGGGAAGTCGCAGCTCTTTTGGCACGGTCGCTTTCCTGTCAGCAGGCGTTTCGAGGAGGATTATACGGCAATGTGGGATACCAGTCGAGACGGGCCCGTATACAGAGTATGTCTGTGAATTCTCGCCGCCTCCTGTGGATGCTGGCCGCCATCTGGATGCTGGCCATGGTCATCGGGTATGCTGCTCTCCACCTGCCGTGGGTGGATGCAGCGTCGATCGTGCTGCTGCCCGTATCGGAGCGCCCTGCGGTCGGGCCGGCGCTGGCCAGCGTCCTCCTGCAGGCGGCGGCGGTTGTGCTGTTGGTTCTGGTGGGGGGCGGCACCGGCTTCCTGATCGTGCGCGGCTTGGAGTGGCTTTCCGGCTTGGAGACGGCCGCCATACAGTGGGTGATCGGGTTGGGCGTGGTATCGGCGCTGATCACGATCGCGGGCCTCACGGTGGGCTTTCCAAGCAGACTGCTCGGCTGGTTGTTGACATTAGCCGCTGCAGCCGCTCTCAACCAGCCGATCCGCCGGTGGGCTGTTCAGCTGGTTGAGGGCCTGCGCCTGGCGACCCGACCGCCGGATGAGCCCTTCTTCCGATGGGTGCGCGTTGGCGTGCTGGCCTTACCCTTGCTCGCACTGACGATGACCCTCGTGCCACCGACTGCCTGGGATGCCCTGACCTACCACATCGAAGCCCCCCGGTATTATCTGGAAGCAGGCCGCATCGTTGCCAACCACCCGAATCACTTCCTCGGGTTTCCACAGTACACGCAGATGCTCTTCGGGTGGTTGATGCTGCTCGGGGGTGACAGTGCGCCTGCGCTGCTCCATTGGGCCGCCGGGGTTAGCATTGGGCTGCTCGTTGTGGGATTCGCCCATCGGCTGGATCACGCGAATGCCGGGTGGATCGCGTGTGGCATACTTCTGGCCAGCGAGTCGTTCTGGTTGGAGATGACGATCCCCTACAACGACCTGTTTCTGGGGGCGTGTGTGCTCGGCGCGGTGATCATCGTCCTCGGCGCTTCGGATGGAAGGCAGGTGGCCTGGGCTGGTGTCTTGACGGGCCTGGCCGTGGCGACCAAATACACCGCGGCAGGATTCGCCGTTGCGATGGCACTCCTCACGGTGTGGATCTTTCGCAGGCGCAGGCCGCTGCACACCGTTACCCTGTTGACAGCAGCAGCCCTGCTCGCGTTTGCACCATGGGCGATCAAGAATATCCTCTTGGACGGCAACCCCTTTTCGCCGCTTCTCTTCGGCACGCCGGGCTTCAGCGACCTGGATGCATGGTACTATCTGCGGCCGGGTACTGGGGAGCCGCTGTGGCTGCTGGTGCTGTTACCCATCCGCCTGACCGTATTTGCTTCAGAAGGCAGTGCGTACCAAGTTGCCGTCGGCGCATTGGTGTTCACGCTGCTGCCCCTCGCCGCCCTCCTGTGGAGCAGATGGTCGGAGCGCGACCAACACCTCATCCGCGCTCTGTTAGTATTCAGTGTTCCGGCCTATCTGTATTGGCTGGTCGGTGCTGGTGTGTCCTGGTTTCTCACCCAGCCGCGACTGTTGTTCCCTCTGTTCCCCATCCTCGCCCTGATCGGAGGTCTGGTCGTGGAAACTGCCGGTACGGCTGCCCGGCTGCCTGCCGGTGAGCGGTTGGTGCGTCCGTTGGTGGCAGTTGTGCTGCTATGGGCCGCTGCGGACTCAGCTGTTACCTGGCTTGCGATCAATCCGCTGCCCGTAACGGTTGGCCTTGAGCGCGAAGACGACTATCTGCTCAGGCGGATGGGAGTACACTACGCTGCGATGCAAACCGTGCGCGATCTACCTGACGGGGCTGTCACGCTGACCCTCTGGGAACCACGGGTCTACTACTGCGGGAACGGCTGCACACCCGATTCGATGATCAACCAATGGTGGCATGATCGCGAGCGCTTTGGCGATCCGGCGGCAATCGCGGCGCAGTGGCGAGCCGAGGGCATTACACACATCCTTGTCCATGAGGCAGGCCTCGTTTTTCTGCTGGAAGAAGAGCCTTTCGATCCGCTGGATGCGGCGGACATAGCAGCCCTCGATCAGCTGCGCGAGCAGCACATGACTCTGATTTGGGATGCCTTCGGGTTTGCCTACCGCCTGTATGAGTTGGATCCTGCCAGATGAGCCGTCGTGACCTGGCCATTGTGATCGTGGTGGCATTGGGAGTCAACAGTGTGGTCGCACTGCTGACGACGACGCCTGGTGACTCGGTGGATGCCCATTACGCGCTTGCCGGTGGCACGCTCATCGCCAGCGGAGAAGGGTTCACGGCGCCGTACTTCTGGAATTACGTCAATCCCCCCACGGACCTCCCCGCGCCGTCTTATCGCTACTGGCAGCCCCTGAGCGCCCTGTTGTCTGCCATCGGGATCGTGGTTCTGGGGGACCTGCTGCCGCCCTTTGGTGCTGCGCAGGCGGTCTATGTGCTGGCCGGATCGTTGGTACCAGTCCTTGCCGCTCTGACGGCAGCCCGCCTTGGCGAACCGCGCCACGGTCTGATTGCAGGGCTGTTGGCTGCGTTTAGTGGCATTTATGCCGTGTACTGGTCCATCCCCGAGACGTTTACACCCTTCGCCTTGGGTGCGGGGCTGGCCCTGTTGTGTACCATCGTCGCCCGGGAGGATGGCCCGAGTTGGATCTGGCTGGTGGCGGGTCTTGGCGCTGGGATTGGCCATTTGGCACGTGCCGATGGTTTGCTGCTGCTGGGCGTCGTTGGGCTGTTTGCCCTGCTGCCCCACCGCGAGGAACCCGTCCGCCGCCGGGTGCTGTTCGGTGCGCTGGTGACGGGCGGCTATCTGCTTGTGATGGGACCGTGGTTTGCCCGCAATATCATGGTGTTTGGCAGCTGGCAGGCCCCTGGCGGGCTCAGCACCTTGTGGATCGCCGAATATAATCAGATCTTTGATTTCCCAGCGGTGATCACTCCGTCCACCCTTTTCGAGCAGGGGGTGGGCCCGCCGCTGCTTGCCCGGGTGGAGGCTCTGG
>JAADYX010000209.1 GCA_010092885.1 Chloroflexota bacterium
CCCCGGAGCAGATCCGCGCGGCCTCCGATGTGGACGGGCGCGCCGATATCTATGCGCTGGGCGTGATGAGCTACCAGCTGCTGACGGGCACCATTCCCTTCCCCGCCGACAACCCCGGCGCGGTCGTGATGGCCCACCTGACGCGCCCCATCCCCGACCCGCGCGAGCAGAACCCGTCACTCCCGGCGGGGGTCAGCGCGGCGGTGATGCGCGCCATGAGCAAAAAGCCCGACGACCGCTACCTCACCGCGGAGGACTTCGCCTACGCGTTCGTGGGTCAGCCGGTGCTGGCGTGAGCAGCGCTGCGGGCAGGTACCAGGTCAGCGCTGTTCAACCGGCACCCGAGGGGAGATAGTTTGGCCAAACCCAATCATCCTCTGAACGAAGTCTTTGGGTTTCCCCCATCCGATTTCTCACCAGCGGCACAACGTCATCGCCAACACAGGCTGTGCCCGTTCAACAACCGTGTTCCAAATTGCACCAAAGACAGGGCCAACGATCCGCTTGGCGTATGCCCCATCCGCTTTCGGCAAGATTGGTTGGTGGCAGAAGATGCCGCTTCGTTCTTCTTCCCAGAGGGTACAGCATGGACAATGACCGAACTGGTAATCGGCCGGGATCTCTCCTGGCTGCGGGCATAGGAGGCCACCATGACCGACCCCAACCCCTGGCAGACTTTCTTTGACCGGCACGCCCCCCGCTACATGGATGAGCCCTTCGTCACGGGGACAGCCGCCGAGGTGGACTTCCTGATCGAGCAGCTGGCGCTCACCCCGGAGCACCGCATCCTGGATATGGGCTGCGGCACGGGGCGTCACGCCTTGGAACTGGCCCGGCGCGGCTGTCAGGTGACAGGGGTGGATCTCTCCGAGGGCATGTTGGATCAGGCCCGGCAGATCGCCGCGGCGGAGGGGCTGGGCGGCCTCACCTTCCAACAGGGGGATGCCACCCAGTACACCACGGACGCCCCCTTCGACCGGGCCTACTGCGTCTGTGAGGGCTCGCTCGGGCTGATCGGCGCGGGCAGCGATCCGCAGGCGCACGCCCGGGCCGTGCTGGGCAACCTCTACCACGCGCTTAAGCCGGGCGGGCGCATGCTCATCACCGTGCTGAACGCCATGCGGCATCTCCGGCTCTACCACCAAGCGGATGTCGACGCGGGCCGGTTCGACCCGGCCACCCTCACCGAACGCAGCCAGCTGACCACCGGCGAGGGCGAGCAGCAGGTCACGGTCGAGGTGGTGGAGCGCGGCTTCGTGATCCCGGAGCTGCGCCTGCTGCTCGAGATCACGGGCTTCGCGGTGGATCATATCGGCGGCGGCACCGCCGGGAACTGGGGAATCCGCCCGGCTGCGCTCGACGAGTACGAGCTGCTGGCCCTCGTGACCCGGCCCGAGGCCTGACCCTTACCGGTCGTCGCGCTTCTGGCGCAGCCGTTGGGCCTTGGCCTGCAGCGTCTGGAAGTAGTCCGTGCCGGTGATCTCGGCGACCTGCTCGTTTTTGCGCGTCTCGTCGATCTCGATGCGCAGGGCGAGCACCTCTTCCCTCAGGCGCTGTTCGCGCTCGTAGACCTCACGCACCATCTGCCGGAAGGTCTGTGCCAGGCGGCCCAGCTCATCGCTGCGCTGCGTGACCTTTTCCAGCTCAGGCGCTTCAAGCGCCTCCTGCGTGATGGCGTCGTCGGCGACCTCCTGCGCCAGCCCGGCGATGGTCGTCACGGGCGCGATCACAGCCTGCCGCAGCGTGAGGTTCATCGCCACCACGACCGCCACAAAGGCCAACCCCACAATGACCAGGACCGTCGTGAGGAACAGGCGCGCCACATCAACGACGTTGCCCGCAGGCACATAAACGATCTGCGCGGCAACCACCTCGCCGACCTCCCAGCCGAATCCGCCCGTCTCACCGTAGGTGGCGATCAGGCTGGCCGGTGCCACCTCCGGCGTGCTGTGGCAGGCCAGGCAGCCTTCATCACTGATGGCCAGCGGGCGCGCCGTGTAGAATACCCGCTGCCCCGCCAGATCGCGGAAGCCAGACAGCTCTTCCAGCTCCGGGTCGGCGCGGAAGGCGGTCAGGATCTGCGCCTCAAAATCATCGGCCTGGTCGCGCGGGTTGGTGGGGTTGAGCGCGGCCTCCTTGTAGAAGAAGGTCGCATAGTTCTCGTCGCTGCGCACGGTCTCGAAGACCTCCCGCGCGCTGAAGGCGGGCACAGTTTCCGGGATGAATTGGTCTGAGACGGCCAGCTCATCGGCCAGCTGGGGCTGAATATGATCGCTGGTGTAACTGCGAACGGCGTTCATGGTCTGCATCATGATGGCCGCCTGCTGCTGCACTTCGGCTTCCGCCAGGCGGTTCAGCGCGACGAACAGCGCGATCCCGCTGAGCAGCAGGCCGCCGCCGAACACGGCCAACAGGATAAGGGTGAACTTCTGACTCAAGCGCGGGCTCATGGTGGGCACCTTGGGAACTATGGGCGATCGTGCCCATGTTGTACACGTCAATGGCCTATGGCGCAATTCGGGCGGCGGCACCGCAACACCCGCGTCACTGCCGGGGAACCCCACAACCGCAGCCGCTCTTCCACGGTACGCCCAAAACGAAAATTTTCTAGGCACCGGACAGATGTTAGAGCAAAGGAGGGCAAAGCCAAGGGTGGGGGTGAGGTGCCCAGGATCAAACAGCGGTCGAAAAAGTCGAGGCCGAGCCGAAAAATGCTGAGGTCCCGGCGGTCAGAGCGATCGACAAGGTGGGTCAGATGCACACTCTTGGCTTGGACCATGCCCACCACCAGATACACCAGATTCTTCAGGCGTGGCCTTCCATAGGACTGCTCCGGCATGATCGTCTTCAACCGCTTTCTCCAGATGCGGTACAATGCGGGTATGGACACTGGTTCTCTTCTCTCTTGGTTGTTTCTCGCACTTCAACCTTAGCGAGATTAGAGCCATTGTTCATCTTTCAACATCTGTCCGGTAGGTAGTAACGAAAGCTTAACACTCACCTCAAGCCCCGTGAAAGGCTCTATAATCAGCGAGTGTAGACCGTAATGGAAGGAGCTTGTGTGTCCAAAGAGATAGAATCCCGGCCTGTGTTGGGTATCATGCTTGTGGTTGTTTTCTACACGCTGGTGACTGTAGTGGTAACTTGGCCGGTAACTGCCCAAATAGGCAGCCACCTTGTGGGGTACCCAGATGCCGACCAGGTACAGAAGGTATGGGCCTTCTGGTGGACCAAAGAGGCGCTTCTAAGCGGCCAAAACCCCGCCAGCTTCCCGACATTGGCTTACCCGGAAGTGTACTTCTCCAGCATTCGTTGGGTTAGCATGACGATGCACGCCATGCTGCTGCCGTTCCAGTTGATTTTTTCTCCAGTGACAGCCTACAACATTGGCTTTCTGATGACATATGTCTTCAGCGGACTGGCGGGCTTTTTGCTGTGCCGTGACATCACGGAGGATTGGCGGGCTGGGGTGTTTGGTGGCCTCATAGTCATGTTGATGCCACAGCGAGCGGTGCAAACCATCGCGGGCCATGTGGAGGTTGCCAACCTGGTGTTTGCAGTGCTCTATATGCTGCTGCTGCGCCGTGCCGTGCGTGAAGGCTCCTTTGCTGCGGCGGTTTGGGGCGGTGTGTGCTTTGCACTCGCCTTTATGATGCACCCCACTGCACCCCCTTACATCCTCTTCATCTGGACGGCGCTGTATGTACCGTTTGCCCTGCAACCTTTCACAGAAGTACGCAGGTGGCAGGTGACGGGGGTGTTGTTTGGTGTGGGGGTACTCTTGATGCTGCCATTCTTAGTGCCTTTCATGCGCTTCATCCTCAATCCGCCGCCATATGTCATGGAGGGCGGCGCTGGTATCGAAGCCCTGAGCAGTGACATTCTCACGTTTTTTACCCCCTCACGCGACAACCCTCTGATCGGGGGGTTGCTGCCTTACACTGACAACATCTATGGGTTTTTTATGCCGGAAGTGCTCGGGTATATGGGGTTTGTGACCCTGTTTTTCGCGCTGATAGCGCTGCGAAATAGACGGACCGACGAAGAGCGCAGTATCTGGCTGTTGATCACTCTGCTGGCGGCTTTGCTCTCCTTAGGACCAGTGCTCAAGGTGGGGGGGCTGATCGTGGCTTCGCCACTCAACCCGGAGGTAGGTCTGCCGCTTCCCTACGCGCTCCTTCAGCAAATTCCGCCATTCGGGTCAGGGCGGACACCGGGCCGCTTCAACCTCCTGGCGGGCATTTGCCTAGCGGTGTTGGCATCTTGGGGGATGGCTGAATGGCTCAGGGAGACAAAGGGCAGAATCCACCCGGCGGTTACCATGGCTGCTGCCGGGATCCTTCTTACGCTTGAGTATCTAGTGATGTGGCCTGTTGCAACCGCACCGATAGACATCCCCACCACGGTGGATTATCTGGCCGCGCAGGATGAGGGTGTTGTCCTTGACATCCCGCCAGATCGCTACGTCTCGCATTATGCGCAGTTCTACCAGGTAGAGCATGAACTGCCGCTTATCTCCGGGTACAGTGACCGTATCATTCCGCACCGGCCCGGCGTGCGAGAAATACTGTATGCCGCTGTAGGACCGCCCCAGGAGTCGCCGTGGCCTGTGACGGACCCCAGCGCCGTAGCCCCGGTGTTGAATACCTTCGACGTTGACTATGTGCTGCTGCATCTACGTTGGACAGATGACGCCCCAGCCTATGTGAGTCATCTTGAGGAGGCACTGGGCAGCCCACTGATAGCAGATGATGCCACCATTTTGTTTGAAGCTTCGGCACCTATAGAACCCCCGCAGAATATCACGGTTTACGCGGCAGGCGGCGGATGGTGCACCAACCCAAATATGCACACTGGTATTGGGATTGCAACGCTGTACATATTCACGCCGGTGGCTCAAGGGGGCACGATTTCCGCCAAATTTGCAGCGCCCCCAACGGACTACACAGTGTTTGTCAATGATGACGCTCAGGCACTCACCACCGATGAGGATGAGCACTCAATCACCGTGAAGGCGGTCAGCCTACAGGCAGGCATCAACATTATCACCGTTGCTGCGCCAGACGATGCACAAGCGGCATGTGTGGAGCCTCCTGAGCAAATTGCTTTCACCGAGGCCCCATAATCAGTGTGCGCCGCTTTGGTTAAGCGGCGCATACCTTCAAAATCCCCTATATTGAGCGTGGTACAGCATCGCCATACGACCCTCGCGCACTATTTGTGGGAGCACCCTTATGCCCAATTATCTGTTCATTCACCCTTTCATAAGTGCTGCGGCGATCGCCCTGATCCTCATCGCGTACAGCATGAAGGCCGGGAGCCGAAAGCGCCAAATGCCCCACTATATCGCCGGGGCAGCCGCCGCCGTACTGCTGACGACGACCGTCATTGTGGGGTTGTGGGCAGCGGCCCACAGCGAGGTGGTCATCGCACGCGTGGACGCCTAGCCCACCGGATCAAAAAAACGCCGGAGCATGTCGCTCCGGCGTCTGTGTGCTGATGGATACGGTCTAGACTTTTTCGCCTGAGACCTTCGGGTCAAGCACGCCATCAACCAGACCGTATTCCACGGCCTTTTCGGCGGTCAGGTAGATATCGCGCTCAATGTCCTCACGGATCTTGGCTACAGGCTGGCCGGTATGCTCGGAGAGGATGCCCTCAATGGTATCACGGATGCGCAGGATCTCCTGGGCCTGGATCTGGATATCCGTCGCCTGCCCCTGGGCACCGCCCAGCGGCTGGTGCATGTGGATGGTCGCGTTGGGCAGCGCGTAGCGGCGGCCCGGCTCACCGGCGGTCAGCAGGATGGTGCCGAAGCTGGCCGTAAAGCCCACGGCAACGGGGCTCACCGGCGCGTTGATCTGCTGGATGGTGTCGTAGATGGCCATGCCAGCGTACACCTGCCCGCCCGGCGAGTTAATGAACATCTGGATCTCGCGCTCCGGGTCCTCACGGTTGAGGAACAGCAGCTGCGCGACGATCAGGTTGGCGATCTGGTCATTGATTCCGCTGCCGAGGAAAACGATGCGCTCCTTGAGCAGCAGAGAAAAGATGTCGTAAGCGCGCTCGCCCCGACCGGTGTTTTCAACCACCATCGGAACCAGGCTCTCGGGAATACGGGGCGACATAGATTGTCCTTTCTGGTAAATCCGCTTGTCTTAGGTTGTATTGTAGGGGCAGGCTGGTTCAGGCGCTATAAGAGGAGGGTAAGAGGTCAGCTGCCGCCCAGATTAAACAGCAGCGCGATCTGCCCAACCACCAGCGGAAACAGGCTGCCCCCCGCGATCAGCAGCCAGCCCTGCGCGCCCGGGTTGACTGTGTTCAGCACGTTGGACATAAATGGCACGTAGACCGTCCCCACCAGCAGCAGACTGCACAACACCAGCGCCCCCCACACATACAGATTAGTGGTCACCTCGTTTTTGATGGGGTGTGAGTCCACGCCGCGGATGTTGAACACATGCCACAGCTGGGCAAAGGCCAACGTCAGGAAGGAGACGGTGATCGCCTGTTGGGTTGGCATGTCAAACCGGTTGAGCGCCAGGAAGAACACGCCCAGCACCGCCACAGCGATCATCACGCCGTACCCGGCCACCGTCCGCCAGTGGCGCGGCCTGAGCACCGGTTCCTCCTTGGGGCGCGGCTGGCGCTCCATCAGGGCCGGGTCGCCCTCACCCACGCCCAACGCCAACGCCGGGAAGACATCCGTTACCACATTCAGGAAGAGGATCTGCAGCGGCGTGATCGGCAGGCTGGTGTTGAGCACGGAGGCCACCGCCACCACCACGATCTCGCTGCTGTTGCAGCTGAGCAGGTAGAGCACGAACTTGCGGATGTTCTCAAAGATGGCCCGCCCCTGCGCCACCGCGGCCACAATGCTGGAGAACGCATCATCCATCAGGATCATGTCACCGGCGTCCTTGGCGACCTGCGTCCCGCGCTCCCCCATCGCCACACCGATATCGGCCTTTTTGAGCGCAGGCGCATCGTTGACGCCGTCGCCCGTCATCGCCACGATGGAGCCGTTCCCCTGGTGGAAGGCGATCAGGTTGAGCTTCTGCTCCGGGGTGACGCGGGCCAGCACGCGGGCGCCGAGCACGCGCTGGCGCTCCTCATCGTTTGCCTCGTCGGGATCGACCAGTACGTCGCCGCGCAGCGCCTCGGGATGCTCGGTTAGGTGCACGGCTTCGGCCACACGCTCAGCCGTTGCCGGGTGATCGCCCGTCACCATGACCACATCGATGCCCGCCGACCGGCATGCCTCCAGCGCCTCACTGACATCCTCGCGCGGCGGATCCAGCATGGCGACCAGCCCCAACCTGTCTCTTATACACATCT
>JAADYX010000210.1 GCA_010092885.1 Chloroflexota bacterium
AGATGTGTATAAGAGACAGGACCGGCGTCATCGGGCGGACCGCTGCCCTCATCATCATCGTCAGCCGGAATCGTTGTTTCTGTGGGGTCGGCTGGCTGCGTGCTGTCGGGTTCTTGGGTTGGTTCCGGCGTCAGCGGCTCGCCCTGAGCGGCGGTAACCGTCTCACCCACATTGAGCTGTATCATCTCGCCTGCGAGTTCAACCGCCACGACGCCTTCCTCAACGGAGAAGAAGCTGCGTGTCTCGTCGAGCACCTCAACCCGGAAGACGGTGCCCCGCACGGAGGCCGATCCGGTGGGCGTGATGATGTCATAGCTGTCTTCCAAGCCCAGAATGCGGATCACGCGGTTGATGATGCTGCCGTTGTGCAGGTCCAGGCTGACCACAAACGGGTCGGTGCTCTCGCTGAACTGCGTGATGGTCAGTGTGGTGTCCGGCTCCATCTCAACGATGGCACCGTTCAAAAAGTAGAGGGTGGCCTCACCGTCCGAGGCCGTTGCCACGGTGGCCCCCGGCGCGGCTGTGGCCTCACTGCCTGCCGAAAGCTCCTGTGTTTGCTCGCCCTCGGTGAGGACTGCCGTGCCCGCCTCAACGATCAGCGTGGCACTGTCTGTTGTTTGGGCCGCCTGTGACTGCGGTGAGGCACACCCCACCAGCACACTGGCAACGACCGCAAGGATGAGTGCGATTCGTCTATGAGACATCTGTCTCTCCTACTGCTTGTTTCACAGTGTAAATGGTAAGCGGTGCACTGCGGCCCTTCGGTGTGATAGTGCGCAGCGCCGTCAGGCCGGTGGGGGCGGCCATGCGGTTTACAGCCGCCTGCCCGATGAGGATCTGCCCCGCGTCTGCCTCATCGCTGAGGCGGGAGGCGATATTGACCGCATCGCCCAGGGCACTGTATTCGTAGCGTTCGCGGGCCCCCATATACCCGACGACGGCCAGCCCGCTGTAGATGCCGTAGCCCAGCCCGATCCGCTGGTAGGGGTGGTCCGCGGGCAGGCTGGCACGGTAGCCAGCCAGGTCAGCGATGATGGCTTTGGCCGTGGTCAAGGCCAGGTCGGCATGGGCGGGCTGCGGCAGCGGTGCATTGAACACCGCCATGATCTTGTCGCCCTCGTAATTCACGATGGTGCCCTTGTGCTTTAGGATGGTCTGGCCCACCCTGCCGAGCATCGCGTTGACCATCGCCATCACCTCTTCAGGCGCGTGCGTCTCGGAGAAGCTGGTGTAGCCGCGGATATCGGCAAACAGCACGCTGACTTCCTGCACCTGCCCGCTGAGGTTCAGCCGCCCCTCGTCGAAGGCGTCCAGCGTGGCGCTGGCGATCTCCGGCGTGACCTGCGCCTCGAACAGCGCGGTGACCTCCTCGCGGCGTTTGCGTTCCTGCCGGTAGCGCAGCACCGTCACGAGCACGTAGGTCAGCCCGATGGCCATCAGCGGGTAGAAGATATCCAGCAGGACCCGCACCGCATCAAAGGCGATAAACGTAAACAGCACGTAGCCCGCCGAAAGCAGCACCACACTGGTGATCCCGGCCCACGGACGCCCCGGCAGGAAGGCCGTCGCCAGCGCCACCAGGATAATAAGGCCCGTCCGCGCCGTGAGGGTCGGCGCACTGACGAAGCGCTGCGTCCAGATGGTCTCGATGCTGTTGGCGAGGATCTCCACGCCGAACATGGGCTGTTGGCGGCTGACCGGGGTCGGGTAGTTGTCGGGTTCGGCGGTGGCCATCATGCCGACCAGCACGATCTTGTCCCGGAAGACGGCCGGGTTCACATCGCCCTCAAGCACGGCTTGGTACGAGGTGACCGGGTAGCTCTCACCGGGCGGCCCGGCATAATTCACCGTCATGGTGGCGTGGTTGCTGAAGGGCACATCGCGCGCGCCGATTGTCACCCCGGCATTGGCATAGTCCGGCACATCCGTGCCAAGGTAGGCGCTGAGCGCGGCCAGCGCGATGCTGGCCTGCGTGCCGTGCTCGTCGGAGGGTAGGTACAGCGGCACCTCCCGCACAACGCCGTCATCGTCGATCATGATGTTGGTGTGGCCGACGCCCGCCGCCGCCTCGCCCAGCACCTCCGCCGGATCCACCTGGCTCTCGTAATGCAGCAGATCCTCGGCCAGATAGGGCGCGCCTTCCCCGGTGACGGCCAGCACCACGCGGGCCGGGCCGTTCATGGCTTTGGCCAGGGTGGCATCATCCCGGGTGGAAGAGGCGAACACGACATCCATCACCACGACGCGCGCGCCCATCTCACCCAGCCGCTCGATCAGGGCGGCGTGGCGGCTGCGTGACCAGTCCCCCCAGCGGCCGTAAGCCTCCAGCGTCTCATCGTCGATGCCGACCACCGTGACGATCCCGGAGGGGGTGTAGGGCGTATAGATGAAGTCACGCAGGCGGTTGTTGGCATAATTGAACATCCCGGCGGCCATCACCAGCGCGACCAATGCACCGGCCACCCCACCGATCAGGGCGCGCTGCCATGCACGCAGCGACTGCTTTTTGGGCTGCAGCAGGTCACGCAGCCGCGCCAACATCAGCTGGAACCGCGGCACATCCGGCGGCAGGCTGCCTGCTTCCGCCTGGATGCGCTGCAGCACCGGCCAGTTCGGTTCGCCCAGCACGGTGTCCTCCGCGCGTTTGACCAGGAGGTCCAGCGCGGTAGCGC
>JAADYX010000211.1 GCA_010092885.1 Chloroflexota bacterium
AGATGTGTATAAGAGACAGCGGTTGACGTGCCCGCCCGTCGCGAGACCGTGACGGTCCGTGTGGATGAAGCCCCCCGCCGCGATACCTCGCTAGAAAAACTGGCCAAGCTGCGCCCGGCCTTCCAAGCAGATGGCCAGGTGACCGCTGGCAATGCACCCAGCCTGAACGATGGCGCGGCAGCCCTGGTCGTCTCTAGCCGGGCTTATGCCGACGCGCAAGGTATCAAACCCCTCGCCCGTGTGATTGCTTACGCACAGGCCGCCGTCGAACCGAGATATATCTTTGGAGCACCGGCCAAGGCCATGCCCATCGCGTTGAAGCGGGCGGGCTGGACATTGGACGATGTGGACTTGATCGAGCTGAACGAAGCCTTTGCGGCGCAAGTGCTGGCCAACGCCGCCGAGATGCAGCAGGCGGGCCACAACTGGGACTGGGACAAGGTCAATGTGCATGGTGGTGCGGTGGCGCTCGGCCACCCGATTGGCGCCAGCGGAGCGCGGGTGCTGGTCACCTTGATCTACGCTCTGCAAGATCGCGGGCTGAAGCGTGGTCTTGCGGCGCTGTGCTTGGGCGGCGGCGAAGCGGTCGCGATGGCAGTCGAACTGGAACAGTAGGCATTCCGCCCCACAAGACATCTCGCTCATCAGCCGTACCGAGCCGTTTCCGGGGTTGTGGCCCTTCGTCATGAATGCGGGTCGTCTGCAAGCTTTTGACATGAGCGACCCTAGCAGTCCTCGGCTCATCGGGCAGATTGACTTGTCGCACTATCCTTTTGCGCCCCGGTCGGTCAATGTGCAGGATGGCGACATTATTCTGAGTAGTGAGGGCAGCGGTCTGATTGTCCTGCAACTGGTGGAGAACTAAGCGATGCGAATTCGAGACATATTGGCAGCGCAGGATCACCGGCCCTACCCCATGCCGGAGCGGCCCTGGGCGATGCGCCAAACCTGGAGCGAGCTGCTCTTTGCGCACTGGGAAGTCCCGGTTGATGCTCTGGCCGCGCTGATCCCCAGGGGGCTGCCGCTCGACACCTACGAAGGACGAGCTTACATCGGCGTGGTGCCCTTCCGCATGAGTTGGGTGCGCCCGCGTTCCCTTCCCTATGCGCCGCTGCTGTCCTTCTTCCCGGAGTTGAACCTGCGCACCTATATCGATCGTGATGGCAAGCCCGGTGTGTTCTTCTTCAGCCTGGATGCCGCCAGCCCGGTCGCCGTGATGATCGCCCGCCGTTGGTACAATCTGCCTTACTTCAACGCCCAGATGGTCATCGAGCGCCCGTTCCCCAACACTGTCCGCTATGGCAGCGAACGCATCCATCGCGGCGCAGCCCCTGCCCAATTCCGCGCCGACTACGGGCCGACCGGGCCAGTTTATCGGGCGCAGCCGGGCACGCTCGATTATTGGCTGACGGAGCGCTACTGCCTCTACACAGCCGATCAACAGCGCCAACGCTATCGCGCCGAGATACAGCATGTTCAGTGGCCTTTGCAGGCGGCCCGCGCCCGCATCGACCACAACACGCTGACGGATTGGATCGGCCTGCCCCTGCAAGGCGACCCGATTTTGCATTATGCCGAACGGATCACGATGGTCGGTTGGACGCCAGAGAGGTTAACTTAGATGATCTACGACATCACCCGCCGCATTCAACCGAAGCTGGCCGTGTGGCCGGGGGATACGCCCTTCTCATTTGAGCATGTGACGCGCAAATCAGAGGGCTCGGCCATCAATCTGACCACCCTCACGCTGAGCGCCCACACGGGCACCCATGCGGATGCACCCTATCACTATGCTGATGATGGCGCGCATCCGGCAGATTTGCCGCTGGAGAAGTACATCGGTCCGGCCCATGTGGCGACCATTGAGCGGCGTGAGGGTGGCATCGTCCCGGCGGATTTCGAGGGGCACGATCTGAGCGGGCTGCAACGGCTGCTGATCCACACCTGGGTGAGTGAGGGGCCGGACGAGGTCTGGCCAGAGAACTTCCCCTACCCGACAGTCGCGTTGATCGATTGGCTGGCGGAGCAGGGCGCAGTTCTTCTGGGCGTCGATATGCCGTCTGTCGATGACTTCACCAGCAAAACCCTCGAGTGTCACCATCGTCTGCGCCAGCATGGCATCGTCAATCTGGAGACGCTGAAGTTCGCTGGCGTGCCCGATGGTCGCTACGAACTGATCGCCCTGCCGCTGAAGCTGGATGGTGTGTGCGGCAGCCCGGTCCGGGCGATTTTGCGCGCGATTTAGGAGCGAGCCGAAGGCCCAGCAGCGCTATTGCATGGAGCGGGCGCAGCGAAACCCGAAGTCGTAGCCGTCGAACACGCCTCTGCCGCGATCGGCAGCGCGCAGGTAGAAGGAGTCGCCAGTCCCCCACGAGCCGCCCCGCAGCACGTTCCCAATGCCGCTAGCCGGCCCCTGCGGATCGACCACCCCGGCCGCCAGCGTGGCGTAGTAGCCAGGATCAGACCAGTCGTTGACCCACTCAAACAGGTTCCCGCTCAGGTCGAACGCACCCACCCAACTCACACCATTTGGGCGGCTCCCCACTGGCGCGGTCTGCCCACCAGAATTGCCACTGTAAACA
>JAADYX010000212.1 GCA_010092885.1 Chloroflexota bacterium
GTACGGGGTCGGGGGGGCCGCCTTCCGCACGGTGCGCCACCGCGCCATGTACGTCGATACGGTGCCTTTCCCGGCGTACACACGCGCCGCTGTCGAGAGGGCGGGCCCCTACGACGAAACGCTGGTCCGCAACCAGGACGACGAGTACAACTACCGGCTGCGCAAGCTCGGCGGGCGGATTTTGCTGGCCCCGGATGTGCGCTCCCGCTACATCAGCCGCCAGACTTTGCGCCAGCTGTGGGAGCAGTATTACCAGTACGGGTTCTACAAGGTCCGCGTGATGCAGAAGCATCCCCGGCAGATGCGCCCGCGCCAGTTCGTGCCGCCGCTTTTCGCCAGCGCCCTGATCGGTGGGGCGCTGCTGGCACCCTTCCTCCGGATGGTGCGTGTGCTGTGGGGCCTGCTGCTGCTGGTGTATCTGTGCGCCACGCTGCTCGCCTCCCTGCTGACCGCGCGCCGTACACAGTGGCGGCATCTGCCGCGCCTGCCACTGGCCTATGCCACCCTCCACCTGAGCTACGGATTGGGCTTTCTTTCCGGACTGATCCACTTCCGGTGAACCGCTACGCGCTGACCGAACCCGCCCAACAGGCGATGATCCACGGGCGGCAGCGGGCCTTGATCCGGCTGCTGCGCCGCGAAGGGGTGCTGCCGCTGGGCGGAAAGCGCATCCTGGAGGTGGGCTGCGGCAGCGGACGGGTTCTGCTGGAGCTGCTCAGCCTGGACGCGGACTTCCGGCAGCTGGCCGGGGTTGATCGCAAAGTGGGATCGCTGGCTGCCGCCCGCCGCCGCCTGCCGGGGATCCGGGTTGCTGCTGGGGATGCGGCCTGCCTGCCGTTCGCGGTGGGCACCTTTGATCTGGTGGTGGCCTTCACGCTGTTCACCTCTCTGCGCGGAACCGTCCATGAGGCCGCTGCCGAACTGCTCCGGGTAACATCACCCAACGGCGCGATCCTGTGGTACGATTACTGGCCGGGCGGCCTCACACCGCAGCAGACCTTTTCCGGCTGCCGGATCGCTGCGCGCCGTGTGACGCTGGCCCCGCCGCTGGTCCGCCTGCTGGCCGGCGCGGCGTTGGTGGCGCCGGTGGAGGCGCTGCGCATCCTGAACACACACACGCTCGCGGTGATACGCCATGCCTGACCCGATCTTCATCGTCGGCTATATGCACTCTGGCACAACGCTGCTGCAGAACATCCTCGCCCGGCACCCGGATCTGTTCGCGCCGAGGGGGGAGACCAAGTACTTCGAGTTCCTGCCGGAGGCCCGCCGCCGCTATCCCGATCTGAGCGAGGAGGGGCAGCGGCGCGCCCTGGCCGCAGCCATCTACGCGGCGGTGCAGGGCCGCAATCCGCTGACGGGCCTGGCCCGCCGCGATCCACAGCCCCCACCTGACGATCTGCTCGAGCGGGCTGGGCGCTCGCCGGTACGCGACCACGGCGCGTTCTTCGGTATGGTGTGTGACCATCTGGCCGGGCAGGCCGGACAGTCACGCTGGCTGGAGAAGACGCCGACGCACGTTTACCACATGGCGGCAATCCGCGCTGCGATCCCGGATGCGCGCTTCGTGCAGATCGTGCGCGACCCGCGCGATGTGCTGGCCAGCAAGAAGACCCGCCGCCAGACTATCAACGACCGCTACCATGAATCGGTGCGGCAGCGCAAGCACTTCGAGAAGGCCTACGATCCGCTGTGGGATGCGCTGGCATGGCGGTCGGCGGCACGGGCCGGTCAAAGCGCGGAAGTGACTGTTCACTATGAGGAGCTCGTCACACAGCCGGAGGCGACCGTGCAGGCTGTGTGTGGGGCACTTGCGCTGAGCTATACGCCCGCCCTGCTGGAAGTGCGTGCCGCCAACCCGGCCGAATGGCAGCGCACGGGCACGCAGGGCATCAGTGCGGCCTCGGTTGGGCGCTGGCGGCGGGTGCTCTCCCCGCCGGAAGTGGCTCTGATCCAGACTGTTACGCGCGGGTGGGGCTACGCACCCGAACCGACCGGCGGCTGGCCGCTGGTTCCCGTGTTGTTGGTGCGCAGCGGCGGCGAGTTTTTCGTGCGGCTGTACCGGCGCTTCCGGCTGGGCGGCGGCCGCTTCCTGATGAGTGTGCTGCGCCGCTACGCCGAAAGGCTGCGCCCGTGATCCGCGCGCTGACCCCCACCGATCTGCCGCGCGTGGCCGCGATCCACAGTGCGGCCTTTCCGACCAGCGCGCTGACCCGCCTCGGTGCGGACACCCTGGTCCGCTATTATGACTGGCTGCTGACCGGGCCGCATCAGGCCGACTGCCTCGGGTTTGAGCTTAAGGGCGATCTGGCGGGCTACTGCTTCAGCGGGCTGTTCCGCGGCGCGATGAGCGGCTTCATCCGGCAGAACCGGGCCCACCTGATCGGGCGGGTGCTGCTGCGCCCGTGGCTGCTGGTTGGCTTCAGCGAACGGCTGCGCACCGGTGCCCGGATCGCGGCCCGTACAGCGCACACCCCACCACCTGCCGATCCGATCCCGCCCGGCAGGCCGTACGTGGTGCTGGCCATCGCCGTCGATCCGGCTGCGCAGGGCAACGGAGTCGGCGGGCAGCTGATGGCCGAGGCCGAACGCCGTGCCCGCACAGGCGAGTTCGCCGCGATGCGGCTTTCCGTGCGCGTGGAGAACACCGGCGCGGTCCGCTTTTACGAGCGGCTGGGCTGGCAGCGCGTGGGGGAACCGTGGCACGGACGCATGATCAAGCGGCTGGGTTGAAACGCCCGCGCGCCGTTGGGATAATCTAACACGCAAAGAGACGTAAGCCGAGGACGCCATGACCGACAAAGAAACCATCATCGCTGACCTGCGCGAATTCCTGCTGGATGAGATCATCCGCGACCCTGACTACGATCTGGACGCCGACGAACCGTTGATATCGAGCGGGCTGGTGGATTCCTTCAGCCTGGTGGATGTGGCCATGTGGATCGAGGGGACATACGGCGTGACCATCGACAACGCCGATCTGAACGCCGACCGCTTCGACACATTGATGGCGTTCGCCGAGTACATCCAGGAAAACGAATGAGCACCATCCCCCACCGGCTGCACGAGCTGGTAGAGGCTGGCCCCAACCGGGAGGCGATCCGGCTGGTGGCACTGGACGGATCGCAGACGGTGCTCACCCGTGCTGATCTGCTGGGTGCGGCGGGCGCGGCAGCCGCCGAACTCGACATCAGGCGCGGCGATCTCGTGATCCTCGTGCAGCAGGATCTGCACACACTCGCTGCGACGTTTTTCGGTGTGATGTTGGCGGGGGGCATCCCGTCGATCCTGCCCTTCGCCACGGAAAAGCTGCACCCGGACCGCTACCGCAGTTCGATGGAGGCTCTGCTGACGATAGCGCAGCCTGCCCTGTTGGCCACCGATCCCGAGGTGGCGGACGACGTGCGCGGCCTGCTGCCTGATGGCAACGACCTGCCCCTACGGGTACTCGATCGGACGGAGGGTGCTGCCGGTGTCGCCGATCCGGGAGCCGCCGCGGAAGATACTGCACTGCTCCAGCATTCCAGCGGCACGACGGGCCTGCAGAAGGGTGTCATGCTCAGCCACCGGCAGATCCTCGACCATGTGGCAGCCTACGGGCAGGCGGTCGATTTCACCGCGGAGGATGTGATCGTCAGCTGGCTGCCGCTCTACCATGATATGGGGCTGATCGCGGGGTTCCTGATGCCGGTACTTGGCGGCGCCCGCCTCGTGCTGATGTCGCCCTTCGACTGGGTGCGCGATCCGGGCATGCTGCTGCGCGCCATCAGCGAGCAGGGGGGCACGTTATGTTGGCTGCCGAACTTCGCCTACAACTTTCTGGCGGGCAAAGTCCGCGACACGGATGGGCTCGACCTCGCCTCGATGCGGGCGTTTGTCAACTGCTCGGAGCCGGTCTACGCGGCCAGCCACCGCCAGTTTGCCGAGCGTTTCGCCGAACAGGGCGTCACGCCGGATATGCTCACGGCCAGCTACGCCATGGCGGAAACGGTCTTTGGGGTGACCCAGTCACCGGTGGGGCAGCCCGCGCGGACCGTCTGGGTTGACAGACGATCCCTGCGTGAAGACGATACCCTCGTGCCGGCGCAACCGGGACCGGCTTCCGAGGAGTTGGTTTCCTCCGGGCCCCCCATCCCCGGCGTGGAGGTCCGCGTGGTGGATGCGGGCTTCAATCCACTGCCGGATGGCCGCGTCGGCGATATCCTGGTGCGCAGCCAGACGATGTTCAGCGGCTACTACAACCGCCCGGATGCCACCAGCGGCGCGTTCCGGGAGGGCTGGTACCAGACCGGCGACCGCGGCTGCATCCACGAGGGGGAGGTGATCGTGCTGGGCCGCAAAAAGGACCTGATCATCGTGGGCGGCAAGAACGTCTACCCCAGCGATCTGGAGCGGCTGGTCAACACGGTGGAAGGCGTGCATCCGGGCCGGGCGGTGGCCTTTGGCGTGGCCAATCCGCGCTCCGGCACGGAGGATGTCGTCATCGTGGCGGAGACAAACACCGCGGATCCCGATGAGCGCAAGCAGATCGCGGCGGCGGTGCGACGTGCGGTGGCGCAGGGCAGCGATGTCGCCGTGCGGCAGGTCGCCGTTGTGGACCGCGACTGGCTGATCAAGACCAGCAGCGGCAAGATCTCGCGGTCGGCAGCGCGTGAAAAATGGCTCAGCGGCGCAGGCGGATCGTGAGATCGGCCAGGTTTTCCAGCAGCAGCTGCACGAATTGGCGCGTGTCCTCGTCGGTCAGTGTGCCGGACTCATCGAAGCGGGTGCGCGCTTTGTTGACCAGCACGCGCGGCTTGTTGACCACCATCATGCCGGTGGATTCCAGCACGCGCCGCAAATGACTCTGCATGCGAATGGTGCCCCACATCCCGGTCGCCGCGCCCATGATTGCTGCCGTTTTGCCCGTCATCGGTGAACGCCCGGCGGGTCGTGAGAGCCAGTCGATGGCGTTTTTTAGCACGCCGGGGATGCCGTGGTTGTATTCCGGGCTGGCGATCAGTAGGGCATCGGCCTGGGCCATGTGAGCACGCAGCCGTTCGACCGGCTCGGGTTTGTCGTCCGTATCGAGGTCGGCGTTGTAATGGGGCAGGTCAGCGATCATGCCGGTGACGATGGTCATGTGGTCAGGGGCGAGTTCAAGGGCGGCGTTCAGCAGCGCCCTGTTGTACGATCCACGGCGCAGGCTGCCCACCAGGGCGAGCACGTTCACAGGTTCAGACATCATAGATTGCTCCACACACAAAGGGTTTAGATAGTATGAAAATAGGCATTCTTGCCGATACGCACAACAACATCGACAACACACGCTGGGCGCTTGACCAACTTCAGGCCGCGGGAGCCGAGCGCCTGCTGCACTGCGGCGACCTCACCACACCGCAGATGATCGAGATGTTCCGCGGGTGGGATGTGGCCTTCGTTTTCGGCAACATGGACACTCACAACCGGGACAAACTGAAAGCCACCGCGGCCAGCATGGACGGGATGCGGGGCATCTCACAGACGTATACGGACGTGATCGACGGAGTGCGGGTCGCCATGTGTCACGGGCATGAGGTTGAGCCATTCCGCGAGTTCACGCAAAGCGGTGACTACGATCTGGTGTGTTACGGGCATACCCACACCCGTGAAGACCGGCAGGAAGGCCGCACGCGGATTGTCAATCCGGGGGCCTTGGGCAGCAGGCAGGTCGGAAATTGGTCCTGTGCGGTGTTCGATACGCAGACGGGCGAGCTGCGCTTCATCCTCCGGTCTGAGTGAAGCGCCTGCGCACCGCATCCCACAGCAGGCCGAACTCTTCCACCCCAAAGCGGGTCACCAGCCACAGGTACAGCCCGGCCCCGAGTGCACCCGGCACGGCCACCGCGGTCAGTTCCAGCAGGATGCCCGGTGCGAGCACGGCCCGCACACCGGCCAGTGCGGCGTAGACCGCCACCGCCATGATCGCCGAACAGCCCAGCGCGATCAGGATGGTACGGGCCACGCCGTGTTCGGCCAGGCCGCCGACCTGCCGCCGCAGCAGATAAGCCGCGATGGCCGTGTGCAGCAGCTGCTTGAACGAATCGGCGATCATCAGGCTGAACAGGCCCAGCGGTTCGAACAGCGCAAAGGCGACGATCATCATGGCGACGTTGCTGCCGATCCCGATCAGTGCGGGGGTGAGGGTATCCTGCCGGGCGTAGAAAGCGAACACCAACAGCAGATCGAGGGCGGCGAACGGCAGCCCCACCAGATAGAAGTACAGCGCGACGGTGGTGATCTGGGTATCGTAGGCCGTAAACGCGCCGTGTTCCAGCAGGAGTTCGACGGTCGGTTGGCCCAGCACGAACAGGCCCACCGTTGCGGGGATGATCAGCAGGCTGGCCAGCCGCAGCCCCCGGGCCAGCGTCCGGCGAAAGGCGGCATCGCCCAGATCGGCGGCGTGCTGTGACAGCGTCGGCAGGATGGCGAAGGAGATCGCAATGCCGACCAACCCCTGCGGAAGCTGGCGCAGGGTGGTGGCATACGTCATCGCGGAAAGGCCGCCTTCGCCGGTTTGCAGCGCCAACCCGTAGCTGATGGGGCGCACCAACGCGATCTCAGCCAGCAGGCCGATGGCAATGGGCAGGTACAGCTTGAGCACCTGCCTGATCGCCGGGTGGTAGAGGCGCAGGGTGGGCCAGATGCGCGTGCCGCGCAGGCCGGGCAGCAGCAGCCCCACCTGCAAGATGGCACCCGTCAACCAGCCGATGGCCATGGCGCGGATATCCAGCGTGGACTGCAGCAGCAGCGTCATCCCGACGATGCCGGCGTTGAACACCGCCGCTGTGAAGGCGGGCCAGGTGAACCGCTTAAGCGCGTACAGCAGCGCCGAGAGGATTCCGGAGAGGCTCAGGAAAAGCACCGCCGGGATCGTGATGCGCATCAAACCGGCGGCCAGATCGAAGAAGGCCGGGTCCAGCGTGCCGCTGCCCAGCAGGTCGGCGGCACGGACGATCTGCGGCGCGAAGAGGGTCACCAGCAGGATGAAGACCGCCATGACAACCACGGTCAGGCTCAACAGCACACTGACCAGCCGCCACAGTTCGTCGCGATCCTCCTTGGCGTAGGCGCTGAACACCGGCACAAGGGCGCTGTCGACCATGCCGCCGATCAGCAGATCGTGCAGCATGGTCGGCACGAGGGTCGCCACGATGAAGGCATCCGCCGAGGCCATCGTGCCAAAGAAGTAGGACTTCACCTGCTCGCGTACCAGCCCAAGCACCCGGCTGGCCACGTTGCCCGCGCCGATCACCACCGCCGCCCGAGCGATCCCAACGGTTTCCTGCTGGTCGGTGGGCGGCTCGGTGAGTACGGTGATGTCTTCGGTGATGGGCGGTTCAACGGTCATGGCATCAAAGAAGGGGGCAGTGGCCCCCCATCACAGGCTGCTAGATAATGACGCCGATTGTACAGTCCCTGTGATGGGCCTGCCAGCATAAACGAGGAGCAAGCACGTGGACACTCTGATCGACGCGTTGGTCACCCTGCCGGAAACGGACCGCCTGCACAACATCTACCGTGACTCAGCGGTGCGGCGGGACAACCTGGCACGCTATCTCCAGGATATGGCCGCGCGCCAGCCCCGCCACCTCATGGTCTTGGAAGCGCCCGGTTACCGCGGCTGCGCACTGACCGGCATCCCGATTACGAGCGAGCGGATCATGATGGCGGGCGTCGTGACGTGGGGGTTGTTCGGTGAAGGATACACGCAGGCCAGCGACCATCCGCGCGGCATGGCAGAAGCCTCTGCGACTATCCTGTGGAATGCCCTCATCGACCATGCAGACGATCCGCCGCTGCTGTGGAACACGGTGCCGCTGCATCCACACAAGGCCGGAAACCGCCAGTCCAACCGCACGCCGACCCGCGCTGAACAGCGGGCCGGGGCCGTCTTCATCCCGCAGATCCTGGACCTGTTTCCGTCAGTTGAGGCGGTGATAGGCGTGGGGCGCATCGCACAGGGGATGCTTGCCGAGCTCGATATTCACCATGCCGCCCTCAGGCATCCGGCGCAGGGCGGCAAAGCGGACTTCATCGCAGGGTTGCAGCAGGCCCTCAGAC
>JAADYX010000213.1 GCA_010092885.1 Chloroflexota bacterium
AAGGGGAGACGCTCGCGGTCCCTGGTGGCCAGCACCACGCCCCCCATTCCGGCCAGCAGCGCGACCCAGCCCAGCGCAACCGGCAGCGGCTGGCGCAGGCGTGTCGGGTCGGCGGTGTGCGGCAGGGCGACGATCGCGCGCAGGGGGAGGAATCCCTCGGCGATCAGCGTGTTGGTGCCCGCCGCGCCCACACGGACATAGCCCAGCTCCAGCAGGGCGGGCCCCCAGGCGAACGCCGTCAGCCCGAAAGCCAGCGCCCCTGCTCCGATCAAGGGGAGCCACACACCATGGTCAAGCGCCCAGACCAGGCAGAGGACCATCAAGGTGACGGTGACGAGCAGGGTGGTGATGTTGTGCAGCGGGATGAAGAGCGCGTACGCCACTACGGCGGCGATCAGGGTGCGGCGGCGCGGATCGCGCGCCAGCCGGTGGAAGGCCCACAGCACCCACGGGGCGAGCATCAGGGCGGCGAACTCGGCGGCGGCACCCCGCCCCATCAGGTTGAACAGGATATAGGGCGCGTGGCCAAAGGCTGCCGCCCCGACCAGAGCGGTATCCGCCCGGCTCCATAGGTCGCGGCCCAGCAGGAACATGCCCACCTGCCCCACCAGCGCATATCCCAGCAGGGAGGCCCACAGCGCAGTCTGTGCGTTCAGACCGAGGGTGTTCAGCGCAGCAGCCGGAAAGAGGTACAGCGGCGCGTAATAGTTGAACAGCGCCGATCCGTACCCGGTGAAAAGCTCCGGGCTAAAGCGCGGCCACAGATCACCGGCGCGCCAGGCCTCACGCAGGGCAACCAGCCGGTAGACGTGCAGCGGACCATCGGCGGTATCCGGGACGGCAGCAAGGATGACAGTGGCCAGCGGCACCCACAGCAGGATCAGGGCGGCGGCGGTCAGCAGATCGCGGCGGTTGAACATGTCCGCAAGCCTAAACGAGGTCCGGCAGCGGCGCAACTGCCTGTTGGCTGAAAGCCGCGCTGCGCTCTACACTGTGGTCAATGGAAAGGACAGGCCCCATGCGAAAGAAACCCCTGCTGTGGCTCGCTGTAGGAACGGCCAGCACAATCGCCGCCACAGCGGCTGTGGTCGCCTTCCGGCGTGACAAACGCGCCACAATCACGGCGCTGCGGGGCAGCAGCCGTGTTCACCACACACCGCACGGCGCTGTCGAGTATGCCACCCACGGTGAGGGGGAGCCGCTGCTGTTTGTCCACGGCGGGTTGGGTGGTTACGAGCAGGGCCTGTCGGTTCAGCGCATGCTCGGCCTGACTGATCACCGCCTGATCAGCCCCTCACGCCCGGGCTACCGGCAGACGAATACCGGCGGCAGTCTGGTTGAGCAGGCCGCGGCCATGCACGCTCTGCTCGATCACCTGGGTATCGAGCAGACCAACGTCCTGGCGCTGTCTGCCGGTGGATTGGCGGCCTTACAGTTCGCCACCGACTATCCGGACCGGTGCCAGCGGCTGATCCTGCTTTCGGCACATGGCCCGGAGTTGGTGTACTCACAGCCGTCGCGGTTTTGGCTGGTGCTGCTGGATGCCATGCTCGGCTCGGACTTCCTCGTGTGGGTGCTGATGCGGTTCGGTATGGGTCCGCTTATGCGGCTGATGGGCGTGCGCAGCGCCAACTACCACACGAGCATCGCTAACCTGAAGGACTTCCTGCGTGGTGTCTTCCCCTCAACGGATTGGCGCGAGGGCACCCTGAACGACGTCCGGCAGCTGCTGGCAGGCCGCGCCCCGGCCGTCGAGCAGATCCGTGTGCCCACCCTGATCCTGCATGGCACGCGCGATGTGATCGTGCCGCCGGTGGTCGCCCTGGATACCGCACAGCGGATCCAAGGAGCACAGCACGTTGAGGTCGCAGGTGGTACGCATATGATGATGGCCACGCACGCCGCGGAGATCGAACGCCTGATCCGCAGCTTCTACCACGTTCGACGCTTAGATCCACCGGGATAGCCTCATGAGAAAGATCGTCATCCTCAGCCTGATGCTCGCCCTGTCCATCGCCTACGCCGGGTGTGCATCCCCCGCCGTTGCTGAAGGGCTCACCGAACACACGCTGCGAGTCGATGGTGAGGAGCGGTTCTACCTGGTCTACGATCCGGACGGCAGGGCTGCCGAACGGCCGCTTGTGCTCGACATGCACGGTTGGGGCGGCACCGCCTATGAGCAGCTTGGGGCCAGCGGTTTCACCGCGATCGCGGAGGAAGAGGGCATCATTGTGGTGTACCCGCAGGCCACGGGTGAGGAACTGCTGTGGGGCCTGGCCGACGATGTCAGCTATATTGAGGCGGTGCTCGATGCCGTCAGCGCGGACTACCCGGTGGATGAGAGCCGCATCTACGCGACGGGCTTTTCCGCCGGGGGGTTCATGGCTCACTATCTGGGCGGGGCACTGAGCGACCGCATTGCGGCGGTGGCCTCCGTCGGCGGCCTGATCCCCGATCCGGACTTCGCGGCGCTGGGCGGGGCTGTGACTGACGCCGCTGACCTGATCGAGCTGGCGCTGCCCCCCGAACCTATCCGCCCGGTGCCGGTCATGATGATCCATGGCACCAACGACGAGGTGGTACCCTACGCCGGGGTCGAGCCCACACTGGCAGTCTGGGCCGACTGGAACGGCTGCGGCGAACCGGTCATGGACTTCGCCGAGGAAGCCGGCCCACCCGTCACCCGGTACGAGGACTGCGCGGACGATGCCCGGATGATCCTGATCCCGTTTGACGATCAGGATGGCCATATCATCCCGCGTGAGGCAGGGGGCCTCGATGCGCCTGAGGTCATCTGGGCTTTCTTCAGCACGTTCGTGTTGACCTGATTGAGCGGGTTGCCCGCCGTATCTGCGCTGTCGTGGTGGTGAATCAGAAAACCGTGCCATAAGGCACGGTATGAGCGGGGAGGACAGGATTCGAACCTGCGGTACCCTTTCAGGCACAACCGCTTAGCAGGCGGCCCCAATCAACCACTCTGGCACCTCCCCATCACCGTTCGCCCAGCGGAGAGGGTGGGATTCGAACCCACGGTGACGCGGAACGCCACAACGGTTTTCAAGACCGCCGCCTTAAACCACTCGGCCACCTCTCCAGGGAAGAACAGTGTACCGCGAAAGAGGTGGCCGGGCAAGCGATTTGCTACCTCGTTGGCTATGCTCAAATGTGCTGATGTGAAAGGGGTGCCATGTTCATCTTAACAACGTTAGTCTACCCGCTGCGCGGCGATCAGGTGCTGTTGATGAAGCGCCGCAAGCAGCCGAACCTCGGGCTGTGGGTCGCGCCGGGCGGCAAGATCGAGGAGAACGAATCACCAGTGGAGTGCGCCGCGCGCGAACTCACCGAGGAGACCGGCCTGACGGCGGGCCGTCTCACGCTGCGTGGCATCATCACGGAGTGGTCGCCGCGCACGGATTGGCGGTGGCTGATGTTCGTCTACACGGCGCACGGTCTGAGCGGCAGCCTGGTGCCTGATGAACGCGAAGGGGAGATCCGGTGGTGGCCGCTGGCCGAGGTCCCCTCCCTGCCCATGCCGGAAGCCGATCAGGTGTTTGTGCCGCATGTGCTCAACCCGGATGGCGGGCTCTATCAGGCACGCTTTGTCTACGACAGCAACCTGAAGGTGAGCGCGCGCTTCGACGCCTTCTGACATTCGACACGGCTGAAAGATGACAGATGGCAGCAGACGGGATCGCCTCGCCGGAGTATTCTAGTACTAGAATACTCTACCAATAGGACAGTGCGATGACCGGTGCTGAGCTGGCCATCCTCAGCCTGATCGCTGAGGGGCCCCGCCACGGCTATGAGATCGAGGCGTTGATCGAGGAGCGCGGCATGCGCGAGTGGACGGCGATCGGCTTCTCGTCGATCTACTATGTGCTCAAGAAGCTGGAAAAGGCGGGTGCCATCAGCAGCACCCTGCAGCCCGCCCAGCGCGGACCGGCCCGGCGCGTGTACAGCATCACGCCGACCGGCATGCAATCCCTGCGGGAGGCCGTGTATGCGGCCCTTTCCACACCGCACCACGGCTCGTCGCCGCTGCAGCTCGGGTTGGCCAACCTGCCACTGCTTTCCCCAGCGGAAGCGCACCGCGCCCTGTCCGCCCATCTGGA
>JAADYX010000003.1 GCA_010092885.1 Chloroflexota bacterium
AGATGTGTATAAGAGACAGCCTCAGGATAGACCCCCGAAGGGCCAGCCAGCAGACGCGATGGCTGGTCCCTTAACGCTGAGTCGAAGAAGGCGAGAAGATACGCATGGTTGATCGTGACCACGCGCCGGGTGGCCAGCGGCCCGCTAAGCCCTATCTGCCGCGTAATGGGCGAGAGCAGCGGGATCATGGTGAAATCATAGTGCGCTGTGCCCTCCACCGTAAGCAGATACGCCTCCTCTGATGAATTGGCCAGGATCTGCCTCTGCCGCTCAATGTTGGCCTCCGAGGGCCACTCCTCACTGTTGATCAGCATCAGCGGCTGAGCAAGACCGGACTCCACGACCGACTCGCTGACCGGGATCACCCAGGCATCCAGGCCTAAGGCGGCATCGCAGCGTGGATCAACGGCGCAGGCTTCGATCACAGCGCCGCCGCCAGTCGAATGCCCGAACAGGCCCACCCGTTCCATATCCAACCTGCCCCCAAACCGCGGATCCTCGGCAGCCAGCTCCTCAATGCGGTCGAGCATGAAGCGCGTGTCATCGGCATAGGTCCGCACCAGCTGGTTGATGGCATCCTGAAATGCGGCTTGGCCCACCTCCTCAGCATTGGGAATGGCAGGCTCGTAATTGGCAGCCATTCGCCCATCAGGGAAGGCCGTCAGCAGGGCACCGTAGGTATGGTCCGCGCTGAAGACCACGTACCCGCGCGCAGCCAACGCCTCGATCTGGTCCTGGTTTATCGTGCGCACGCTGCCCCACCCGTGCACACTGATCACCACCGGAAAAGGATCGTCGCTTCGCACCAGCGGTGGATCGGTGTAGCTGTGCGTCTGCACCAGGCTAAACTGTCGGGTCAGCGCCGCCGGTAGGTCCACCCACTCCGCCATGGCGGCACCTGTCTCACGGGGTGCATCCAGCCAGGGATGCCGTTCAGCAGTGGGCAGCGGGTCAGCTGGATACCAGACCTGCACCATGATCTCACGAGGGCCACCCGGTTCCGGCCCGTACTGTTCTGTGCGGTCGGCATCCACCCAGTAGAAGGTCGCCGTACCAACCGGGACGCGGGTTGGCGGCGTGCTGAAGACGGGCAGCAGCGCTGCCAGCAGAGTCCCCGCCACGACGAACACCCACCCTCCGAGCAGGCTAGGGACGCGCAGGCCATCCGGCAGCCGGATAGGGCCTGTATGCGGCAGCACGGCCACCACCAGCACGATTACGAAAAAAGCATAGATGGGCAGCATCTGCCAGCGGTAGCCTTCCGCGGCGATTTGCACGACAGCCAACAGGCTGCCCAGCACAGGCAGCACAATGAGCTCTTCACGGCTGCGCAGCACCATGTAGCCGAGCAGTGTCGCGATGGCAGTGACGATGAGGATGATTTCAAGCAGACGCACGATAGTGTTCCCCTTTAACTTGGGCACGAAACGCTCACAGACGATAGTCTCCCGGCGCACCGGTGGCAACGAGCGAAAGAGGGCGGCGCTGCCGCCCCCCGTTTAGCCGGTTTCTTTGACCCGGCCGACCTTGCCGTCGGTCAGGCGGACCTTGATGCCGTGTGGGTGGGTCGCCGATTTCGTCAGGATGTCCTGCACGGTCCCCCACGTCAGCTTGCCGGTCTTCTGGTCCTTCTTGAGCACGATCCCGACCTTCATGCCGGGTTCAATGTCTTTGCGTTGGCGTCCATCCGCCATAACCTGATCCCTTCGTCAGGGTGCGGCGTAAGCACCCATCTCTGTACCGTTGAACCCATCACCGCTGACATCCGCTTCAGGCACATAGTCCGGATCGCCGGCGGTCAGCAGCATGGAACCGGCCGCCGGGGTGAAGTCCGGGCGGTTCGGGTTGAGCACCCACCACGATCCGTCCACCACGATCCACGGGTTGAAGTTCGGGTCAACGAACTCACTGAGGATCTGCGGGATGCTGAAGCCCGTGATCGAGCCGCTGCCCGGATCGGTGTCGATCTCGATCCAGCCGCTGGAATTAACCACTGACAGCGCGTAGTAGGCGTTGTGCCCGCTGAACAGATCCTGCCCGGAGCGGTCACTGATCTCGTACGCATCCGAACGGGGGCGCACAATGATATTATTGCGCACCGTCATCGAACGCGCATCGTTATCCAGACCGACTCCGGTGCGTGTGGCTTGCTCGTCAACCGCGGTGTTGTTCACGATCGTCACGTTCAGGCAGCCGAACTCGGAGCTGGGCAGTCCCTTGTTGGCCGCGTAGTTGTCATCCCAGCAGGCGATGGCAGCCGCATCGTTGCCGTAGATCAGGTTGCTGCGCACGATAGAGTGCCGCACTGAGGCCAGATTGATCCCGGCGGCACCGTTTGCGCCGTTGCCGGTCATCACGTTCTGCTCAATGATGAGGTTCTCGCTGATGCCGTCCTCGATGTACGCACCCAGATCAGGCAGTCCCAGCGAGTCGTAGCAGTCCTTCACGTCCTGCCATGTGCCTGACCCATCGCTGGCATACAGGTCACTTTCGCTGATGCCGCACGGTGTCGAGTCGCCGCTTTCCGACTGGAGCCAGCCGAACAGTTCCAATGCTGCGGTAAACGGATCCGCGTTGACCTGCAGCCCAGATAGGTTGTTGCCCTGGAAGACGCTCCGCCGCACCACGGCATTATCACCCGAACCGGAGATGTACAGGCCGTGCTCATCGATTGACGTGGTAAACACCGAGTCCTGGATGAGCATCTCACTGGTGGAGGTCGTGTGCATGCCCCACTCACCGTTGTCCCGGCTGTAGACATCCATCACCACAAAGTGATGCGAGAACGACCCCGTCGCGATGAAGTAGCCGGTCAGAAAGATGCCTGCCCGCTCGGCATTCTCAAACGTGATGTTCTCGATGATGTAATGGTGGGAGTCAACGAAGTAGAAGAGATCACGCAGCCACGGCAGACCCGGGTCGGATGTCTCATCGACGACCACCGATCCCGGTTCGCCCCACCCGCGGAAGTGAATGTAGGCGTTGTCCGCGCCGCCGTCTTCCTCAACGATGACGCCCCGGTACGTGCCCGGCATGATGATCACCAAGTCGCCGGGCTGCGCGGCATCCGCCGCAGCCTGAATGGTGGTGTGCGTCGCTGCCACCGGATAGGTCTGTGGGTTGGGGGTGCAGCTGGCCGTCAGGCAGGGCGGCGCGGTTTCGATCTGTGCCGGGCAGCTGCCACTGCCGGAAACACACCGCACCTGATTGTAGCTGCTCTGGATGAGGAACGTATCTTCGATGAACTGGTCCGTGTCGCCCGGCACCGTGGGTATTGCGAGGCTCACATCGTCAAAGCCGACCTTGCCGTTTTCCGCCCGCACATAAAACCCGAGGCGCACGGCGTCATAGTCGGTGGCAGCAGTGTGGTTGACCGAGAGCTGCTGGTAATTAAACGATCCGGTGGGTACGGGCGTCAGAGCCTGCTCACCGGTGAAGCTGCCACCCTGGTAGAGCTGCATCCCGAACAGCACCTGCGATCCTCCCGGCAGGTTTAGTGCCCCCGCCCACACGCTCAGATCGAGGGTGTCGCCTGCGCTGCCATCCGGCACGCTGACGGTCTGGAAGAGGATATTCGCGGCGCTGGCTGCCTCGCCGGAGAACACGAACGTGCAGGTTCCGCTGTGGGCGTACTGTGCCTGGCAGATCACCTGATCGTTGTCAAGGTTCTGACCGGCCCAGCCTGTCATACCGTCTTCAAAACTGTTGTTGGTGATCAGGTCGCCGCTGGCGGCAGTCGTGGTGGGTATGCCCCCGGAAACGAGCACACAACCACACAGCACACTGAGGAGAGAAGCAAGAAGAAGTCGACGGAACATATGAAACCCCTTTTGACGTGCGGAATAAACAGGTCCCATTGTACCGCCGACTCGGATTGAACGTTATGGGTCAAAAGGCCCGTCAGGCACGATGATTGTCGATGCGGTCGTACATCTGCCCGAAGATCAGGCTGCGCACGTTGTCACTCTCAAGGAAGCTGCGTGGAAAGCCCAATGAAAAGTCCGACAGGCTGTTGAGCTCCTGCATCTGCTCGGCGGTGAGTTCAAAGTCAAGCGCACCGAGATTGTCGGTGATCTGCTCGACTTTGCGCGCCCCGATGATCGGGATCAGAATGCCGGGCTGCTGCCGGATCCAGTTGATGGCGACCTGCGACGGCGATGCCCCTATCGCCTCAGCGATGCGGCCCACGGCCTCGGCTGCCGCCAGATCCGCCGGGTTCACATCGTCAGCGCTGTAGCGCGTGGGTTCGCTGCCGCCGCTGGTATACTTGCCCGTCAGCACGCCGCCCCCGAGCGTTCCCCACGGGGTGACCGCCAGATCAAGGGCGCGGGCCATGGGCAGCAGCTCTCGCTCCGGGTCACGCCGGACGAGGCTGTAGGGCAGCTGCACCGCCGCTGGCCGGATCCAACCGCGCTGCTCGGCCAACGTCACCGCCCGGCTGATGACCCACGCGGGCGTATCGCTGAAGCCGATATACAGCACCTTGCCCTGTCGCACCAGGTCATCCATGCCACGCAGCACCTCTTCAACCGGTGTGGTGAAGTCCCAGGCATGCAGCCACAGCAGATCGATGTAGTCGGTGTTCATCCGGCGCAGGCTGCCTTCCACCGTGTGCATCATGTTCTTGCGATTGTTGCCGCCGTGGTTCGGATTGCTGGACTGGCTGCGGATATCGGTGAGGGAGTACTTGGTCGCCACCACGAAGTAGTCACGGTCGTTGGCGATGAACTCGCCGACGAATTCCTCGCTGACGCCGTCTGTGTAGATGTTGGCCGTATCGATGAAGTTGCCGCCCGCATCGGCGTACGTGTCGAAGATCGCCTGGCTGGTGGCTTTGTCCGCGCCCCACCCCCACGTTTCCCCGAAGGTCATTGTGCCAAGGGCGACCTCAGCGACACGCAGGCCGCTGCTGCCAAGAAGCTTATAACGCATGGTTTGGTCCTTTCACAGGAATCTGGAATTCGGTGATGTAGTCGTCCGGGTTTGTAGTGAGGTGGCGGGCCGGTCCGCGCGAACCGTTATAGCGCAGATAGACATCGCGCTGCGGACCCGCTATCCGGTAGCCGCCGCGCTCGATCCAATGGTAGAGGACGGTAAGCGCGGGCATCATATGCTCATAAGGCCCGGTGTAGACGAGCACCGCCATCTGGTCGACTGCGGGTAGAGTCCGCACATGGATGCGCCGTGTGGGCTCAACCGGATGCTTTAGCGGGATGGCTGTTTCGACATCCACACCCTCTTCGATGAACTCCACATCATGGTAGAGCAGCACAGGCGGCCTGTCTGCCTGCGCCGCCCCGACGTACTGCTCCACCGCGACAAACATCGCGGAGATAGCCTCACTAAAGGGGTCAATGCGTTGGCGCATGCTGGCCACCAGTTGAGCCTCGACCCGCCTGAGCACTACATCAACCACGGGCAGGTCGTCTGCCAGCCGGGCAAGCGTATCCTCCACCCGCACCAGCCGAACCATCTCTGCTTCGATCAGCGCGGCCAGGTCGGCGCGCTGTTGTTCGAGCAGGGCCCGCATCTGTCCCTCGCTGAGATCGCCCGCCAGCAGATCGCCGATGCGCTCCAACGAGAAACCCAGATCCTTGAGCGCGACGATCCGGTGCAGACGCGGCAGCTGCTCCACAGAGTAGTAGCGGTAGCCGCTCTCCGGGTCGACATGGCTGGGCTTCAACAGGCCGATGCGATCGTAGTGCCGCAGCATCTTGACCGACACACGTGTGAACCACGAAAACTCACCTATCTTGAACACGGATTTCCTCCATCACTGTCTATGATGGTACACCCTCCTACAATAGGAGAGTCAAGGACGGTTGTCTGCATTTCTATGGTATGATTGGGCATCGCAGCAGCACACTACGTACCAAGGAGATCGCCTCTCATGACCGCACGCAAAGCTCTGCTGGTGGGCAGCATGCCCTTTGGCAGCGAAGAAGACAGCATGCGCATCGCTATGGAAACGCTTGGTGATACGCTGCTCGCCATGCCCGATGGTGAGGTGGGTGAGAAGAGTGACGAGTTCCCCGCCGGTCGCCGCCAGAGCTGGGTCCACACCGCGATCCTCGCCAACATCGACAGCGGCGCGTTCCGTGTTGTCAGAGAACCGGCTGAACGCACCGATAAAGGGTTCATGAAAGACCAGACCACCCGGTGGATCTTGAAACCCAATTACCCACCGGCCCAACTGGCCAGGCACGTCGACTTTGGGTACCTGCGCTACTTCCGTGAGAGCTACCCGCTGTTCAAGCAGCTCCGCGAGCAGGCCGGTAAACCCGCTTTGCCGTTTCAGGTCGGGGTACCAACAGGCGGGGCGATCACCCTGTTTTCCATGTCGCCGCTCGACGGGCTGCGCTTTCGCCGCGCCATGGATGAGCGCCTGGCCCACGAAGTCGCTGAGATCGTCAAGGAGGCGGGCGACGATGTGATCATCCAAGTGGAGGCACCGCTGGAGGTCCTGATGGCAGGCTATCTGCCAGCGTTCATGGTCGGCCTGCCCGTCAGCTGGCTGACCCAGCTCATCGAGCGCTTCCCGGATGGCACCCGGGTCGGCATCCACCTGTGCCTGGGCGATCTGAACAACCACACACCCGCCAGGCTGAACGTCGAGAAGATGCTGGTGCGCCTCACCAACCGCCTGATCGCAACCTGGCCGCGCGGCAAACGGCTGGACTATGTGCACTTCCCCCTGGCGGAGGCCGCCACCCCGCCCAGCACTGACCCGGCACTCTATGCACCGCTGCGTGATGTTCGCCTGCCGGAGGGTGCGCGCTTTGTGGCGGGCTTTGTGCACGAGGGCCTTTCCGAGCAGGAGCACGGCATCATCCTCAAAGCCATCGAGGACGCCCGGGGCCACCCGGTGGATGTCGCGTGCTCATGCGGGTTGGCCCGCCGCACACCCGAGGTGGCCCGTGAGTTGCTCCGCCTGACCGCGCACACAGCGGACCTCGCCTGAGGGCGGGCGGATCAGCCCGTAGGGAGGCCTTCCCCAGTCCACTCGTAAAGCGACCCATCGTACACGGAGACATTCTCATTGCCTGCCAGCAGATGGGCGACCGCATTGGCCGTGGCCGCGATGCCGCCGCCGCAGTAGGTGATGACACGTTCGTGGGCGGCCTCATCTTTCAGGCGTGCACTCAGGTCTGCATTGCTCAGAAAGCGATCCTCAACCAGCAGGTTGTCCATGTCGTTGCGGGTGCTGCCGGCGATCATCTGCGGGAAAGCGTCCTCTGACAGCGTGAATACCGTACAGACCGCACCATCCTCAATGGCGGCCTGTACCTCCTCCTTGGAGGCAAACATCTCCGGCTTGAATGTAGGCGTGAACTCCGCCGGTGGGTAGGTGTGCTCCCCCTGCTCGATCGCGCCCCCGGCCTTCTGCCACGCGGCCAGGCCGCCGTTGAGCACACGCACGTTCTGGTGGCCCGCGTAGCGCAGGATCCACCAGGCACGGGTCGCCGCGGCAATGAGCTCTGTTGTGTAGACGACGACCTGATGCGCATTGCCGATGCCCATCGCGCCGATCTCCCGGGCGAGTTGGGCCTCCGGCGCGACGGTGTACGGGTACTTGGCTTCCTGATCGGTGACGCGCGCATGATCAAAGAACGCCGCCCCGGGGATGTGACCCTTCAGGTAGCGGCTGGGGGCATCCTCGGCCTCTGCAAAGAAGACCATCGAGGTGTCAAAGATACGTAGAGTGGGGTCACCCAGTTTGTCCAACAATTCCTCTGCTTCAATAAGAACGGCGTCGCGCTGCATGGGGGGCTCCCGTATGAAAGTCTGTGTACCGTTAAGGGGAGTCTACCGTAAAGGCAAAACAGAAGACAGGCGGTTAGTTGGCTTTACAGGGGTGTCGGCGACGCACTCCTCTGTATCCGGCGGATGTCACCTCGGGCGGGGTGAGCGGCATATATCCTCGCCAAGAAAACGAGCAGCCTCGGGATGAGGGCTGCTCGTTGGCTGTAACGGCACTGGGGCTGGTTGTCGGCCTATTCCAGCCAGTTGGAGAGAACCTGCAGCTGGACCACAGGCTGGTTGGGGTCATTGGTCATCACGTGTACACGGAAGTCATGCGGACCGCCCATGCCAGCGTGCATGGTGTAGTCCATATAGATGACTACCTCTTCACCCGGAGGCACAACGGTGCGCGATGCGTGAACCTCCGGTGGGCAGCACCCCTCAACGACCTGCACAAAGGGCGCTTCTGTCAGACGGAGGGGACCACTGCCTTCGTTGCGCAGTACCAACTCGGACCGGATCGGCTGGCTGACGGGTATATCACCGTGGTCAACAAAGCCTTGCACAACGACCAATTCCGGGGTGCCGGTGTTCATCCAGAGCCCACGCCCCACGAGGACGACGGCATACAGACCGGCCACAACCAGTAAACCTTTGAGCACCCTGCTGAGGGGGTTGGTGTTTTTGCGACGACGAGCGGAAGCCATGATTTTCTCCTCTTAGTTGGCGGGCATCGGGGTATCGGTCCCGGGGCCGCGATGACTGTATGTTTCGTCAATGAAGCCGCGTATTTCAAGCGGCGTCCATCCCAGCGCATCTAACCGTTTGACATCCAAAGCGATCTCAATGCAGATCCCGCAGCCGGCTGCGTGGTTATCCCAGATGGGTTCACCGTTGGCATCATGGCCCTGCACGAAGCAGTCGTAAGCGTTCTCGTGCCCGATGCTGTTGCAGCCGCAGTAGCAGGGCTGGTGGATCAATTCGTGCTCGTTTAGATAGCCGTACTGGTAGGCCTGATGGACTTCGTGTGAGGAACCCGCCACATAGTCGGGCAGAGCGGGCATATTGACCGCCGTAGGCTGTGTGCCCTGGCAGCCGGCCAAAACAAACGTCAAAACTAAGCTGAGAAAGACGATTCTACGCATGGTGTTCTCCCAATCTGCGCTTGAGGGCGTTGTATTCATCAACAGTGATCTCGCCGCGTGCATAGCGGGTGTTCAGATTGTCAAGCGGATCTTGTTTGCGGCGGATGGATGCATCCATGATGGCCCGCGCAGCGAACAGGGCCAGCATAAACAATCCGCCCCAAAAGGCTATCAGGGCTATCCAGCCAAGGATCCCCCACCCTATACCTTGCCCAAACCACATGATGCCGTGTCCTTTCAATCACTACCTGTGATACAAAGATAGCCACGGCGTGAGTCAGTACCATGTCGGTTTTATGACAATTCGATGACAAACAGGTGGAGGGTGTTTACGTGAGGGGAAGCGAAACGACGAAAGTGCTCCCGTGGCCAAGGCCAGCGCTCTCAGCATGGATATGCCCGCCATGCATCTCGACCAGGTAGCGGGCAATCGTCAACCCGACGCCGCTGCCCCCGCCTGTCCGTGCGCGCGACTTCTCCACCCGGTAAAAGCGCTCAAAGATAGCCTGCTGATCTGCCAGCCGCAGCCCGATGCCTGTGTCAGCAATCCGTAGTCGGAAGGCGCCCGCCTGAGTATCCGCTGTGACCGTTACCCGACCGCCCTCCGGCGTGTACTGAAGAGCATTGCCCATGATGTTGATCAGAATCTGGGTGAACCGGTCGGGGTCCAGATCCAGTTGGGGTGTTCTCTCAGGCAGGTGCAATACGAGGGATACGCTCTTGTCGGCAAACTGTGGACGCAGCTTGTCGGCAGTGCGCTCGACGAGCACAATGGGATTGACCGGTTGGAGGTCAAGATGCAGCTGTCCGGCCTCAGCACGGGAGAGCTCCTGCAGGTCATCGACGAGGCGCTGCAGCCGGGCCACCTCCCGCTGCACACTGATATAGGTGGCCGGTTCCTGCGGCAGCACACCATCAACCAGGCCTTCCATCAGCACACCGACACTGCTGAGCGGTGTGCGCAGTTCATGCGCGACATTGCCGATGAGTTCCATGCGGCGTTCTTCCGTGTGTGCCAGGCGTTCGGCCATCTGGTTGAACGTGCGAGCCAGCTCGCCGAGTTCATCCTCCTCATAGACCTTCACCCGCTGCTGGTAGTCCCCCTCAGCGATCAGGCGGCTGGCGGTCTTCATCTGACGGATCGGGTCGAGGATACGACGCGTGACAAACGCACTCACCGCGCCTGCGGCCAACATGGCCACCGAGGTGGAGATAACGAGGATCTCATTGACAGCTGCCCGGAAATTGCGATGAAGATCGGCCACCAGTGCAGCCGACTGTCCCATGCTCTGCATTTCAGCGATGTGGCGGTCAAGCGCAGCCGGCGCAAAGATGCTGGCGGTCAGGCTCAGCGCAAACACCCCCGTCATCACAATTACCAGATAGGAGATCAGGAGTTTGACACCAAGGTTGAATTTCACTGTGGCAGGTCCTCAAATCGGTAGCCCGCCCCCCGTACAGTCACGATCAGTGACGGGTTGGCCGGGTCAGGCTCGATCTTCTTGCGCAGCCGCCCGATATTGACATCCACCACGCGGTCATCGCCGTAGTAGTCATGTCCCCAGGCGTGTTGGATGAGCTGTTCCCTGCTGAGGACCAGGCCCGGGTTTTGAGCCAGGGTCAGCAGAAGATCGAACTCATTGGGGGTCAGTTCAACCAGATCGCCGCGAACCCACGCTTTGCGTGCATCCGGTTCAATGCGGATATGCGCAAAGGACAACATGGGTCGTGGTTCGCCACGGTTGCGGCGCAGGATGGCCTTGACGCGGGCCACCAGTTCGCGGGGGCTGAAGGGTTTGGTCAGATAGTCGTCGGCACCCAAGGTTAGCCCAACAATGCGGTCTATCTCTTCGGCTTTGGCAGTGAGCATCAGCACATATACATCCGACTCAGCCCGGACGGCGCGCAGCACCTCCAGACCATCGATGCCCGGCAGCATAATATCCAACACGATCAGGTCAGGGCGGTGTGCACGAGCCAGCCGTAGGGCCTCATGCCCGTCCGATGCAGTGTAGACCGCAAACCCCTCTTTCTCCAGATAGGCGCGGAGTGTATTGACGATGGTGTGCTCGTCATCCACAACAAGAATACTGGCCATAGGTCAATCCCATCATACTGTGTGACGTGCGGCCTGCCAGCCCCCATGCAGGAGCAAAACAGCGTAGAACACGGTTGCTGCCACCATCCATAAGGCAAAAGGTAGGATCGTAACAGGCACCTCGTTGAGCACATACAGAGTCGGGTTCCAGACGCGCGGATCGTACTGCCAGCTTCGGGTGAGGGCGGCCAGCGTTTCTACGATGAAGCAGGTCCCCACCCCCCAGACAGCGAGTATGCCCCACTCGTCCCAGCGCCAGCCTTGGAAGTGGGGCGCCGGAGTCACCCTTTGCACGATGAAAACGCCAGCGGTGAACAGCAGACCATCCCACAGAGCATGGATGAGGGGCATCATGATCATAGGCAGCGGCCACTCAGCCAGATGGACGACCAGCTGCTCGCGCCAAAACCAGATATCCACCACATGGGCTGCTGTTTCCCACACTAAGCCGAATGCGACCCCCAACCAGAAGACACGGTACAATGGCTCATCGAGGCGGTCCAGCCGGCGAGCAGCGATCAGCCCGATGGGGATCGCCAGCCCACCTACTATGTCAAGCCAGAAGAACATCAGCGGCTGTTTTCCGAAATCAGTAAGTTCATCTTCAAAGGCAGGCATGCCAGCCATGCCGCCGTATTTGGTGTACTCAAACAGAAAGGCGTCAGCATGGTGCCACGTGTGCCCTGTCGAGTCGTGCGGTGGTGGCGGGATCTGGCCTTCGGCCATGGGGTTAGGGCGGCCTTCGCCATCAATGCCATGGCAGGCAGCACAGTGCTCATTGTAGAGCTGCTGGCCCACAGCCAGGTGTGGGTCAGCGTTCAACAGCGCTTCGCGGTTGGCTGCTGTCTGCCTTTGGCCTGCTAACAACCCCAGCCCACAAGTCCAGCCAGGGCAGCTATCAGGCCGATGCGCAGCAACCATCGGGTACTACTACCCGGCGTACTCTGTTCGCTTGTCATGGAATGGAATCTTGTATCGCCGTTCACGGATACCTCAAGCATAGCAGCTGTTCCTTCTGTTCACAGGTTTTTACACCAGTGTAACAGAACCATCAAATCTGAATGCCGGGTCGCGCAGTGAACCTTCCTCGGAAATGGATTGTAGTCAGTAGGAAGGGAGCGCTGAGTACAGCCTGCACCGCTTATCGTAGTGGTATCCGCGGAGCTTACAGGATAGTGGTTTCGTTCGAGGTTGGCTTTTCGATCACCTTGAGCTGGAAGAATAGCTTGCCGAATGAGATCACGTCAAGGTCATGCAGGGTGAGTGGCCGCCCGAGAAAAGCGCGCGTGAAGTTGACAAACGAGCCGTTCACACTGCCGATATCGTGCAGATAGAGGTTGTGTGCGTCGAATTTGATCATAGCGTGCTGGCGGGAGACTCCATATGTCGCCGCATCGAACGGTGTTAGATCCAGATCCACGGTCAGCCCATCCGGATCGTGGCGGCCGATCGTGATCTCATCAAGCAGGTGAATGCCGATGGCCTCGTGCTCGCGGCGGGCGGGCACCAGCGCAATGCGCCATGAATAACCCCGCGGGGTGGTCGAATCGACCGGAAGGCGTGTGTACGGTATCTGGGCGAAATTTACCTGACGCTGGAAGGCAGCCTGCATGCCCGGTTGGGTGCCCTCATCAGTCTCCACGAGGGTTTCATCCCGAACAACCTGACCTCTATCTTCAGTTTGCGAGCGGTACAATGCGATCTCAATGGCGGCTACCAGCTCATTTTCATTGAACGGCTTGAGGATATAGCCATAAGGTAGGGCTCGCTTGGCCTTTTGGATGGTGGCCTCATCGGCATGAGCCGTCAGGAAGATCACCGGAATCCCAAAGTGGGTGCGGATCAGGTTGGCGGCCTCAATACCGGAAGGCCCATCCTGCAGACGGATATCCATCAGGACGAGGTCCGGCTGGAATTTCTCGGCCAATTCCACCGCGCGTGCACTGGTATCAGCCGTCGCGGGAACCGTGTAGGTCTTGCTCGTCAGGATGGATGTGATGTCCAACGCAACAAGGGCTTCGTCTTCCACCACAAGGATGTTGGCTTTGGTTGGCATGGGCCCAGTCCCTTTACACATGCTCGCTGTAGGCGAGGGGTCAGTCGGTACGGAAGAAAGTTTGGAAGAGGTTATCAAAAGTGCGCTCAATACCCCTTGCTTCAGCTATGGGGATGTAGAGCGCGGCACATAAGCGCATTGTATGGTGCAATATGAATGCGTTGGGGCATCAACGCATACTGTCTCAGTCGAAAGAAGACCAGTGCGTAAAGCACGGCATTCGGCGTTAACGGCAGAAGCCTCCGCC
>JAADYX010000214.1 GCA_010092885.1 Chloroflexota bacterium
CTGTATGACATCATCAACGGTGTGATGTCCACCATGGTCGGCTACGTGAAGGACAAGCCCATCGACTTGGTGAAGGAAGTGCCCACCGGGCTGCCATTGGTCTTCGCCGACCCGAAACGCCTGCGGCAGATCCTGCTCAACATCCTCTCGAACGCGGCCAAGTTCACGCATGACGGCTCCGTGGTAGTGCGCGTGAGCCGCCACAAAGAACAGCCCGAGCGTGACCTGTACATCCCGCACGTGCAGATCGCTGTGGAGGACACGGGTATCGGTATCGACGAGCGCGACATCCCACTGCTGTTTGAGCCGTTCCGCCAGGTGGATGGGTCCACCACGCGGCAGGTGGGCGGCACCGGCCTCGGTCTGCCGATCACCAAGGAGTTCATCGAGATGATGGGCGGGAGCGTCTGGGTCGAATCCGAGGTAGGCGTGGGCACGACGTTCACCTTCACCGTGCCGCTTGAGCCGCCGACAGACCCCGATGCCGTCATGCTGGACACGACCGGTGAAGAGGACTACCGGCCAGTCATTCTGGCGGTGGATGACGAGCCCAAGGTGCTTGAGCTGTACAACCGCTATCTGCAAGCCGAGGGCTTCGCGATGGTGGGCGTCAACACGGCTGTGGACCTTGAGATGCGCGTCTATGAGGTGGAACCGGTCGCCATCCTGCTGGATATCCAACTGCCGGAGAAGAGCGGCTGGGATGCCCTGGAAGATCTGAAGGCCAACGACGGCACACGGCACATCCCGGTGATCGTGTGCAGCATCGAGGAGGACCGCGAGCGCGGCGCGCAGTTGGGGGCCGAAGGCTACCTGACCAAGCCCATCGACGAGGAAGACCTGCTCAATGAGATCGAAAAGGTGATGGAGAAGCTGCTCGCCGCCGAGGAAGCGGCCGCGGCACGCATGCCGGCTCCCGCCGAGTCGATGGCCATGCCGGAGCCGGAGCGCATTCAGACCGAAGCGCCGCTGCGCCCGAACAACCTGACCAAGGTGCTGGTCATCGACCCGGATGAGGCCTACGCCGCCGCCCTGGAGGAGCTGCTGGAGATCACCGAGCTGTACGATGTGCAGGTGACCCACAAGGGCTTCGAGGGCCTGGGCGTAGCCGACAAGGCCAATCCGAAGACCATCATCATCGACCTGGACATCCCGGATATGGACGGCATCGGGTTGATCGTCGCGATGCGCTCCAACCCCTCGACCAACGACGTGCCGATCATCATCCTGACGGAGCGCGAACTCGGCGAGGAACAGCTGGAGACCATCGAGGACGGCATGACGCTGTACCTCAACAAGCTGGACTACGACGCCGAATCGCTGCTTGAGACGCTGCACGAGGCCATCGAGTTCTTCACGAACAGCCACGACGACTAAACGCAGCGCAACCGCACAACCACCCTACGGCCCCGGCGAGCAGTCGGGGCCGTTTCGTATTGAGGGCGTGGGGTGGGCACCGCCGGCCTGGGGGTACAATGCGGGTGAATACAGGCAGAGAAAGCGTATCTCCCCGATGAAACGTGTGATCGGTATGGTGAGTATTGTTCTGATCGCCGCGGCGTGCAGCTGGACATATGCCGTGCCCACAGCGGCTCCGTCGCCCGCCCCGCTGCCGACAGCTACCGCTGCCGCGCCTGCGTACGACCCCGTGGCTGACGAGGACCCGCCGCTGCGCATTGGCAGCCTGCGTGAGCAGCTCGCCAGCGAGTATGCGGTCGTGCGGGTGCCAGCGGCTGAGGGGCTGCCGGAACACCACGCCGTCGTGCTCGATGGCTGGACGGAGCCGGTGCTGCACCTGTTCGCGGTCGACGCGCTGCGCGCAGCCCAACCCACCGCCGACGGCCTGATCGAGGCGCTGCGCGGCGATCTGGAGACAGTGGAGGACGTGCCGGTTCCGGACTTCATGCCGCCCTACAGCGCCGGGCTGCTGACCGCCGGGCGTCTTGCAACGTACAACAATGGCATCGGCTATGTGGTGCAGATCGTTGAGCCTAACGCCCCGGCGAATGTGCATATGCTGCTCTACACGTTTGTGGGCCTGACCCCGGATGGCCGCTATCTGCTGGTGGGCACGTTTCCGCTGGAGCATCCGGTGTACGGACAGGTGCCCGCCTCACGTGAGGAGCTAACAGACACCAACTCGGGCGACTTCACGCCATCGATTGCGCCGCTGCTGGCCTTCTACAATACGGTCACCGTGCCCGGGGCGACCGCCGAGAGCAGCACAGCGACGTGCACCTTCAATCCAATGATTTGGAGCGCGCTTGACGGCCTGACCTGGGAGCAGGTTGAGGGCGGGCGGCTGCTGCTGGGGCTGCCGCTGCCCGTACTGGATATCCTCCCCACACCGGCAGGCGAAGACCGCATCCTCGCCGTGATGCAGCTCAATGAGCCGAGGGAGTCCGGCGTACCGGCGACACTGGCCGCGCTTGACCCCGACGGCAGCGCGCATCAGTGGCTGAACAACTTATATGACCACAGCCAGGACGCCGAGGTGGTCGGCTGGCTGCCGGATGGCGACATGGTCTGGCTCGATGAAGAAGGAGCTGTGCGGCGCGAGGGCGCCGACATGGAGGCTCCCGTCCGGATGCGCAGTGTGTGGGCCATGGCGGCGGGCACGGTGATCGCCGTACCAGCGAATTGGGACGATCCGGAGGTGTACCGCTGGTCGCCGGAGAGCGGTTGGGCGGCCATCGAAAGCCCGGACGAGCGCTCACTGGTCGGTTCCCAAATCTGTCTCTTATACACATCT
>JAADYX010000215.1 GCA_010092885.1 Chloroflexota bacterium
GACCCCGCTGCCCTCACCGACTCCGCTTGATGACGAGGAAACCGCCGCCGCACCCGACGACACGACCCCCGCCCCCCAACCGACCGATATTCCGTCCGATGCCGCTCCCATTCCGGGCACATTCGATGTCTACATCGGTGCGCCGGATGAAAGCGGCAGCCAGCTGCTGCGCTGGGTGGAAGGGGCCAGCTCAAGGAAGATAACCGAGATCAGCGTGCAGACCGGCGAGCAGAGCGCCGTGCGTGCGGGTGAATATGTGTACTACGTTGACCCGGCCAGCGGCGACCCGATCCGGGTGAACACCGCCGGTGCCGAGTCCGTGGTGGACTTCGCCGCACCGCCCGCTGATGCCTCAGCCTACCAGCTTCTGCCGTCGGCGACCGGACGCTTCCTGGGGTGGTTGGTCCGTGAACCGGATGGCACAGCTGTTATTAGCCTTGCCGCCGCAGACGGCACGGATGCCCGCACCATCGCTGAGATCGAGGCCGAACCGGATACCGCGATCCAGCTGATACGGGTCTCCAACGATGGTTCACAGGTCTTCTTTGATCGCCGCCCGGCAGACATCACCGATGGCGAGATCTTCATCGGGTATCACGAGATCCACATCATCGATGCGGCATCCGGCGAGGTCAGTGTGGCGCCGGGCGAACCGGCCTGCGGCGAGGATCGGGCCTGCGGTGGGCGCGTTTCGCCGGATGGGGCCTATATGGTGCGCACACTGCCGCCCGCACGCAGCGGCACCCCGATCATCGTCACAAACCTGATCAACGGATCCAACATCGCCCGCTTTGACACCCCGACTGTGCCCGCAGGCGCGCGCTACGAGATCGGCGATCCGTTCTTTACGCCGACGCCCGGCGGTTCGCTCATCTATATCATCGGCTACGGCGCGCCCGGGCTGGAGAACTACCAGATCGTCTTTGCCAATCTGGTCACCGGTGAGCAGGAATTGGTCACTGACCTGGGTGCTGATCGCCTGCGGCCGCTGGGCTGGACGGCGGGCGGTTCCATTCTGCTGGCGCACCGGGATACTGAGTACGATACCTGGCAGCTCACCGTGGAGGATGGCAGCCGCCGCCAGATCGCTGGCCTGCTTTTCCTGGGTACCATTGTGGTCGAGCCGGAAACCCCATGATCCTCTCAGACAACCCCGTCTTCCGTTTTGAGGCAGCACGTGACCAGTCTGCACACTGGTCGCGTACCCTGCGCTACGGCTGCACCCTGATTCTGCTCGCGGCGCTGGTGCTCGTCCTGACGGCGGTTGTCACAGTAACCACACTGGCAAACATTGCCTACAGCCTGGAAGAGCTCGTCATCAATCTGTTGGTCGTTTCGGTGCTCGTGTTGGTCGCCCTGCAGATTCTGGCCGGTATGGGCCTGGGCATTCTGACGGTTGCGCAGGCCGCCCCCGCCATCAGCAGTGAGGTGGAAATGCAGAGCTGGTCCATGCTGCGTACAACAGCCCTCTCGCTCGGGCAGATCTTGGCGGGCAAGTTTGCGGCGGTCTACGCCCGGCTGCGCACCCCCCTGATCAGCATCCTGGTGCTGCGGCTCATCACAGTGCTCACGGGGCTGCTGTTGGGTGCTGTGCTCATCATGCGCGATCAGGTCTACTGGATACACGCCGGCGCATGGGATCGCTTCTGGATCAGCGGCGCATGGCTGCCCTTTGTGTTCGCTGTGCCCGTTGTGATCATCTACTACATCGGCCAGCCGCTGCTGCAGTTCGGGGTCAACACCGCACTGGGCCTGTTTTATTCGGCACACAACCGGCAGCGGGTTCGCGCGCTTACCGCGTCGATTGCGTCCCGATTGGTGCTCTGGGTGCTGATGCTGGTCGTCAACGGGTTGGCCATCTATGGATTGGTGCTGCTGGTCGATGAATGGTCCTATGCGTATTGGGCCCCACAGCTGTATGTCCAGCTGCCCACCACGACCACGATTCTGTGGGCGATTGGCTCGGTCCTGTTTGTGTGGATCGCCGTGCAGCTGGCCTGGCAGGCCGGGCTGGCACTGTTTACCATGGCCCTGACCTACCGGAGGGCACGCTACCTTGCGGATTGATTATCGCAGGTGGGCGACGTGGGGATGCTTGCCCGTGGGGTTAGGGGTCGCCCTGATCAGCATTGTTGGGCTGAGCATCCTGGCGGTGCCGCGCGCGCAGCCCTACCATTCGGACCCGCAGGCCTTCTTGATCGAGAGCCGCCTGCAGGTGGCTTTCGCGGCGGCGCTGCTGCTGCAGGCGCTGGCGACCTGGGTGCTGGGCATGCTGGCGGCGGGCGCAGGCGCACAGGCCCTCGACAGCGACGATACCATGCCAGAGGCACTGCATCAGGCGCAGCACGACCTGATCCACCCGCTGATCGCCGTCATCCTGATCCGGCTGATTTTCGTGGGCATCATCGCAGCGATCGTGCTGCTGGCCTTCGATCCGGGCAGGCGCTTCTTCCCGGATATCGCCTCGCTGGAATGGATCCTTGTTGAGCAGCCGGCACTGGCTTTGGCTGCCGCTGCGGCTGTCGCCCTCCAGTTGATCGGCGGCCCGGTGCTCCGGATGCGCTATTCAACGGCTCTTGGTGCCCTCGCCGCGACCTTGACACGTGAGAAACAGGCGCGTCTGCCCGCGGCATTCAATGCGCGCATGGCCGCCGGCACCGTCCTGAACCTGTCTTACATCTGGGGGGTGGGTGTCATCGGCCTGATCCTGTTGACTCTTAACGACCCCAACATCGATGTGTCCTTTGTCGTCAGCACCTCGACTATCTGGCCGCTGCCCGTCGACCGCAGCGCACGGGCCATCGTGTTTGGATTGGCCACCCTGATCGGTCTGTCCGTGTTCACCGCCGGGCAGATCTGGCTGCGTGTCCTGTTTGAAAGGCTTGCTATCCTAAGGAAGGATCGCCATGCGCATTAGTCTGACCGGTCATGAGGGCCGTTTAGGAACGGCTTTGCAGGCCCAGCTGTCCGGGCATACGCTCCAGCTGCTGGCCGGCGACATTCGGGATGCCGGGCATATGCTCGCGCAGATAAGCGACTTCTGCCCGGATGTCGTGATCCATGCAGCGGCGCTGACCAACGTCGACCATTGTGCCCGTAACCCGCAGGAAGCGGTGACCGTGAACGGCGTCGGCACGCAGAACATCGCTGAGGCGGCACGGCAGGCCGGGGCGATGCTCGTGGCCGTGAGCACAAACGAGGTCTTCGCGGGGCGGGCGACCCAACCCTACCAGGAATACGACGCGCGCGACCCGGTCAATCCCTATGGCTATTCCAAGTATGTGGGTGAACAGGTTGTGGAGCGCTTCGCCGCGGACTACATGATCGTGCGCACCGCGTGGTTGTACGGCCCGCCCGGACGCAACTTCGTGCAGGCCATTATTGAACGGGCGCAGGGCGGGCAGCCGCTGCGCGTGGTCACCGATGAGATCGGTTCGCCCACCTATGCCGCCGATCTGGCGCAGGCCATCGCCCAACTGATCGAGGTAGGGCGGCCTGGCGTCTACCACCTGACGAACGAGGGTGCCTGTTCCCGCTATGACTTTGCGCGGGCCATTGTGGAGACGATCGGTCTGAAGGAGCTTCACATCGAACCGATCACCAGCGACCAATGGGAGCGCGCTTCCACGCCGCCGCCGTATTCACCACTTGCCAATGTCTTTGGCGCAGCCCTCGGCGTGACTTTACGCCCCTGGCGTGAGGCCCTCGCGGACTACATCAGCACCCTGGAGGGAGGTTAGCGATCGGCAGGCCGCTTATCTCCATCGTTATACCCAACTGGAACGGGCTGCACTTTTTGCAGACCTGTTTCGACTCACTCCTCGCGCAGACGCATTCGCCGGTGGAGATCATCGTGGTGGACAACGCCTCGGAAGATGGGTCCCAGGCGTTCATCCGGGAGCACTATCCGACGATCCGCCTGCTGGCGCTGGATGAAAATCGTGGGTTCACTGGCGCATGCAACGCGGGTATGCAGGCCGCACAGGGCGATATTGTGGTGCTGCTCAACAACGATACACAGGTTGAACCGGACTGGGCCGAGCAGATCGCCGCTGCCTTTGCCCGCCATCCGGATGCCGGTATGGTTGCCAGCAAGATGCTGCTGTTCGACCGGCGCGATACGCTGCATACCGCCGGTGACTTCATGCGGGTGAACGGTCTGCCTGGTAATCGGGGCGTCTGGCAGCCGGATGGTCCCCCTTTTGACCAGGAGGCCTACGTATTCAGCGCGTGCGGTGGATCGGCGGCGTACCGGCGCGCCATGCTGGATGAAGTGGGGCTGCTCGACGACGACTTTTTCTTCTCCGCCGAGGACGTTGATCTGGGGTGGCGGGCGCAGTTGGCCGGGTGGCGGTGCGTCTATGTGCCGCAGGCCGTTGTATACCACCATCTCTCAGCGACGGGCGGTGGCAAGACAGCCAGTTACTACAACGGGCGCAACTTCATCTGGCTGATCGCCAAGAACTATCCTGGGGATCTGCTGCGCCGCCACTGGCGAGCTGTGCTCGCAGGGCAGATCGGGCGCGCGGCGGAGGCGATCAGAGCGTGGCGGGGCGAGGCGGCCCGGGCGACACTGCGCGGCATGCTCACCGGGCTGTTGACTCTGCCGCACGTGCTGCGCAAAAGGCGGCAGGTGCAGGCCCTGCGCACGGTGCCACTGGATTATCTCGATGATCTGCTGTGTGATTGAGCGCTCTTTTTGGTTCTATCGGGTGAGATACGTCACAATGTCTCCTCGTGTTTCTTGGCGGAGAGAAGAATGACACCCCGGCTTTCGATTATCATCCCAGCGTATAACGAAGAGCGGCGGCTCGGGCGCAGCCTGCAGCAGGTCGTGGCGTTTGTGCAGGCACAGGATTACCCCATTGAGGTGATCGTGGTCAACAACAACAGCTCCGATGCTACCCCGCACATCGCTGAGGAATTCGCCGAGGAGTTCGCTTTCATCAGGGCCATGCACGAACCAACCCAGGGCAAAGGTGCCGCCCTGAAGACCGGCATCATGGCGGGGCGAGGCGATATTCTCTTCATCTGCGATGCGGATCTGTCCATGCCCATTGAGGAGGTGGCCAAGTTCATGCCGCCGCACCTCAACGGGTATGATATCGCCATCGGCAGCCGCGAGATCGCCGGCTCGGTGCGCATTGGTGAGCCGGAGTACAGGCATATCATGGGGCGGGTGTTCAACTTCATCGTGCGGCTTTTTGCCATCCCAAAGATCCATGATACACAGTGCGGATTCAAGGCGTTCCGGCGGGAGGTAGCACAGGAGGTCTTCCCTAAGCAGACATTCGACGGATGGGGCTTTGATGTGGAGGTCCTCTTTATTGCGCTGCGACGCGGCTACGGCATCGTGGAGGTGCCGATCACATGGCACTACATGCCGGAAAGCCGCGTGAAGCCGATCCAAAGCTCGCTGGAGATGTTCCGCGATGTGCTGCAAGTTCGTCTGAACGGAATGCGTGGCGTGTATGACGACCCGGCTTGACCTGGAACAGGCGCTGGTTGCCAGCGGGCACACCGTCATCGCCGGGATCGATGAGGCCGGGCGGGGAGCCCTGGCTGGACCTGTGGCCGCGGGCGCGGTGATCTTGCCGCTGGACCGTGCCGATCAGCTTGAAAAGCTGGTCGATGTGCGTGACAGCAAGAAGTGTACCGCCCTGCAGCGCGACAGCCTCTACGCGCTGGTCTGCGACACGGCCATTTGTGCCGCGGTGGGCATGGCTACCCCCGCCGAGATCGACCGGATAGGCATCCGGCCAGCCGTTCACCTGGCGATGCGCCGTGCCCTCTACCAGCTCAGGCCCTTCCCGCATGCCCTTATCATTGACTACGAGCGGTTGAAGCTGGTCGGCCTGCCGCAGCAGTCGCCGCAAAAGGGCGAAGATGTCTCCCTGAGCGTGGCTGCGGCCAGCATCCTGGCGAAGGTCGCACGTGACCGGTACATGATCGCCGCCGCGGCAGTGGACTACCCCGACTACGGATTTGCCCGGCACAAAGGGTATGCCACACAGGCCCATCGGGATGCCATCGCGCAGCTTGGCCCCACACCGATCCACCGGCACAGCTTCGCCCCGATCCGGAAGTCCTGATGCGCCTCGCCCTCGTCCACGATTGGCTGAACCAGCGCGGTGGCGCGGAAAACGTGCTGGATGTCCTGGTCGATCTCTACCCGCAGTCTCCCCTGTACACATCGATCTACGCGCCGGACAAGATGCCTGAGGCCTACCGCACGTGGGATATCCGCACCCTGTGGCTGGACCGTCTGCCGCTGATCCACGACCATCACCAGCCGTTCTTGCCGCTGTATCCACTGGCCTGGCAGGGGCTCGACCTCAGCGATTACGGCGTGATCCTCAGCAACAAGAGCGGTTTCTGCCACGGGCTGCACAAGGGCAGCGCCGTGCATATCTGTTACTGTCTGGCCCCGACGCGGTATGTTTGGCAGTTCGAGCATTACGCCCGGCGTGAGAGCCTCCCCGGCGCGATGAAGGCGGTGCTCAAACCGCTCGTCAGCGCCATGCAGCGCTGGGACTACCAAGCCGCGCAGCAGGTCGATCACTTCATTGCCATATCGTCGGATATTCAGCGGCGAATCGCCCGGTTTTATGACCGGGATTCGGTTATCATCTTCCCTCCGGTTGAGGTTCAACGGTTCGCACCGGTTCCCTCTCCGGCGGACTTTTTTCTTGTCGTTTCGCGCCTGATCCCGTACAAACGTGTCGATCTGGCTGTGGAAGCATGCACGCGGCTCAACCTGCCGCTGAAGGTGGCGGGCAGCGGCCGTGATAGGGAACGGCTGGAAGCACTGGCCGGGCCAACTGTGGAGTTTCTGGGGTATGTGCCCGATGCCGACCTGCCCGATCTGCTGGCGCGGTGCCGTGCGTTTATCTTCCCCGGTTTGGAGGATTTCGGCATCGCCCCGGTGGAAGCGCAGGCAGCCGGCCGCCCGGTGATCGCCTATCGCGGCGGCGGTGCGTTGGATACGGTGGTTGAAGGCGAGACGGGTCTGTTCTTCGACGAGCAGACTGTTGACGGACTGTGTGCTGCCCTGCAGAGATGTGACAGCATGGTGTGGGATCCGGTCCGCATCCGGCAGAACGCCGCCCGTTTTGACCGCGCTGTTTTTGAAGACCGGTTGACGGCGTTCGTTCAGGCTAACGCGAAGGAGTCGTGATGGAACTCAGAGCCCTGTGGAAAGTGGTCAAACGGCGCTGGTGGCTGATCCTGCTGCCCGCCGCGGCGGCACTGATCTACGCGATCTACGGCGTGGTCACGGCACCGCCCGCGGTGGGTGGCTACGCGGTGACGATGCGCTTCACGGCGGCCACACCCATCGAGGATGCAGAAAACTACGAAGATGCGGCCCTTGCTCCGTGGACCTCGTCGGAGTACGTGGTCAACGGGCTGGTGGATTGGGTGGGCACGTCCACCTTCGCCGATGAGGTCAACCGGGAGCTGCAGGGCGTGGAAGTGCCCGCGGGCATTTTTGTCGCTGACAACGAGCGCAGCGTCATGACAGTGACCGTCGCCTGGGGTGATGACGCCGAACTCACACGGATCGCGCAGGCTGTGCGCACCGTGCTGCGTGATCGCGCCGTGCTTTACTTCCCGCAGCTCGATCAGGTGGAAGTCACCGCGCTTGATGATGTGAACGTGGTGCCCGTTCCGCCCCCCCTGACCAATCGCCTCGACCCGCTGATACGGTTTGGATTGGGGTTGGCCGCCGGAATCGCGCTGGCCTTTCTGGTGGAGTACCTCGACCCGACTCTACGCGATCGGGCGGAAGTGGAAGCAATGGGCCTGCCCGTGATCGCTGAAGTCCCGCGCAGGTAGCATAAGGAGAAACCGATGCAGATCCAGACTATCTTGAATATTCTGTGGCGGCGCGGCTGGATTATGATCCTGCTGGCTGTGCTCACGGCGGGCGCTGCGTATGTGTTCAGTACCATCATGGAGCAGCGTGCGCCTGTGTACAAGTCCTCCATCCGGATCGGCGTGGAGCCTGCGCGCACCGACTTCGGGCAGGCGCAGGCCGCCCAACAGCTGCTGCGCTACTACACGGAGTGGATGTACAGCAACTACCGCGCGCAGGAGGTCATTGAGCGGTTGGATCTCGATATGACACCGGACCAACTGCGCAGTGACGTGACTATCGCCAGTGAGAACTCGCGCCTCGTCATCCAGATCGATGTCGAGAACCGCAACGGCGATCTGGCCAACGACATCGCCCGTGAATGGGCGCTGCTGTTCGTCGAATGGCGCAACCAGGAAAACGCGCAGGTCCGCCGGGAAGACCGCATCGATGCCGTCATCCTCGACGATCCGCGCTACGGGCTGGCCTTCCCCAACACGACCATCAATACCGCGGCGGGGGCTGTGCTCGGGCTGTTGGTTGGTGTCGCCATTGTTCTGGTCCTTGAATACATCGAGTCGGGCATTATCCGTTCAACTGAGGACGTGGATCGCTTCCTTGAAATGCCCGTGCTCGGCACCATCCCACGCACCGAAGGGTAACCTATGGCCGACCTGATCACCGTTAAAGATCCGCGCTCACCTGCCAGCGAAGCCTATCGCACGCTGCGCACCAATCTGATGTTTCAGGGGTTAGAAAGCCAGCTCAAGACGCTGGTCGTCACCAGCCCGGCTCCGGAAGATGGCAAAAGTACCGCGCTGGCCAATCTGGCCGTCACGCTTGCGCAGGGCGGGCAGCAGGTCATCCTCGCTGACTGCGACCTGCGGCGGCCCAGCCAACATGCCATCTGGGGCATTGATCGCGAACCCGGGCTGACCACCATGATCCTCGAAGGTCTGGAAGTCCCGCCGTTGGCCGCGCCGGGCATCGAGGGGTTGACCGTGCTGCCCAGCGGACCGCTGCCGCCCAACCCGGCTGATCTGGTCGGCTCGCCGCGCATGGAGTCGATCATCAACAAGCTGACCGAGCGTGCCGACTACGTGCTGTTTGACGCGCCGCCGGTCATCGCTGTGACGGATGCCGCCCTGCTCGCCTCCCGGTTGGATGGCGTCCTGCTGGTTCTGCGGGCCGGTGGCACGCGCCGCGACCACGCCGAACGCGCGCGTGAGTTGTTGGAGCGCATCGGTGTACGCATTGTGGGGGCCGTCCTGCTGGATGCTGAAGTCGATGGGCGGGTTGGTGGCTACTACGGTGAGTAGTGACCCGCGCATTCCGCGCGTATGGTGTAGACTACCATAGAGTAGCAGCACGTAATGCTGGAGAGGACACACAAAATGAGAAACCATGATGCCCGGCTGCACCGGCTGGCGGAAATCACACTGAAAAAACTGCGCGAGCTCGACCGCTCACGCACGATTGTTCTGCTGCCCATCGGCATGATTGAGGCCCACGGCGAACACCTGCCGCTTGGTACGGACAGCATCGCCGTGGAAGCGCTGACCTCGGCTGCCTGTGCCTGGCTGCTTGATACCGATCCGGACATGCACATCGTGCTGATGCCGACCATCCCCTACGGCTCCGATCCTATTGACCTGCGCCGCCCGGACCAGTTCAACAAGGCGGGCAGCGTGTGGATCGGCACGGAAACGCTCAAAGCCATCATCACGGATCTGGTCGGGCATATGGTCCGCTACGGGTTCACGTACATCTTCCCGATCGGTTTCCACGGTGGCGGCCTGCACAACATTGCATTGGGCGATGTGTGCGCTGAACTGCGCACGCAGTATCCAAATGTCGTCATCGATGAGCCGGTGGGCTATGTGCTGGCAGGCGGCGGTATGGAAGTCATGCCCGGCCTCTCGACGCTGTTAGGCCGGACGTTGACGGTTCAGGAGCGGGTGGCGCTGCAGGGCAGTGTGCACGCCTCCATGTTCGAGACCTCCATGATGCTCTCCCTGCGCCCGCAGCTGGTTGATCCGGACTACCTGTATCTGCGCTCGATTGAGTGGCGTGATGTGTACAAGCTGGAGCAATGGCCCGGCTACATCGGCAGTGGGCCGCGCCATGCCAGCCCAGAAGTCGGTGCTGCGGTGCTCCGTTGGCGGGGTGTGCGCGCCGGCGCACTGATCTACCGCGCCGTGAAGGGCGAAGACCTCACCCACCTGCCGCGCCATCCGGCCTGGGAGCCCGATCAGCTCAAGGAGATCCCCGAAGACGAGCGTGAGCCGCACAAAGAGACCACCCCCGAACTGTTCCTTTCACCGGAGGATGTCGCGCGGTTGCAGTCGGAAGTCGATACGAAGACCGGCCATGACACAGACCAGCTTGACGGAAATACAGAGGACACCGCCGATGACGCCTGATCCCTGGGCCGAGTGGTTGTTCACCAACCGCCACGGGATCGAGTCCATCGATCATATGCATGATGCCCTGATCCCGATCCGTGACCGGGTGGTGGATGGGGCGGCGATCACCCCCGGTGACACCCTGTTGGACGTCGGTACGGGCGACGGTCTGATCGGGTTGGAGGCTGCTCATTATGTCGGGCCACACGGGCGGGTGATCTTCAGCGACATCTGCCTTGACTGCCTGGACTACTGCGCCGACATGGCCGCCGGTCTGCCGCCCGCGGTGGAGACGGTGCACACTGGCCTCCCGGATCTGGCCGCCATTGACGATGAAAGCGCGGATGTGGTGACGCTTCGCTCGGTGTTGGTTTACGTCGCTGATCGCGCCGGGGCGCTGCGAAACATCTACCGCGTGCTGAAGCCGGGCGGGCGGCTCTCGCTGTATGAACCGCTGCCGCAGGCCGAGCCGCCTGGCCGTTTTGAGGGCTATAATGCCGCACCTGTGGCCGCGCTGGCCGAGCGCGTGAAGCAGCAGCTCGCGCCCACACCGGCCATGCTGGCGTTCTCTGCCGAGCGGCTGATCGAGGCGGCGCGGGCAGCCGGTTTCCGCACGGTAAACCTGCAGCAGGCCATCCGCATTGATGAGCAGCATGCCGCACCGGATGTGCGCGGCGACCCGTGGGAGGTCTTCCTCAGCGTGGCCCCCCACCCGCTGACGCCAACCATCGGGGAGGCGATCGGCGCGGCTCTGACCCCGGTTGAGGCTGAGGCATTCACCACCCACCTGCGCCCCCTCGTCCGGACCGGGCAGCGCCTCATCCGGCAGCAGTCACTCTATTTACAGGCAAATCGATAGGAGTTTCACCAAATGAAAGGCCTGATCCTAGCGGGTGGTAAGGGCACCCGCCTGTATCCTTTGACGTATACAC
>JAADYX010000216.1 GCA_010092885.1 Chloroflexota bacterium
CTTGAGCAGCGCCGTCAGATCGCCGCCGGACACGTATTCCATCACCAGGTAATGCTGCCCCTCAACCTCAAGCGCATCCAGCAGCTTGACGATGTTCGGGTGGTTCAGCTCACGCAGGGCCTCGCCCTCCCGCCGGAACCGCTCGATCAACTCGGGTTGGGCCAGCCCGGGCCGCAGCACCTTCACCGCTACGAGGGTATTGGTCTGGGTATCAACGCCTTTGTATACGGTGCCCATCCCCCCGGCACCCAGCTCTTCCTGCATCTGGTAGCGACCGGCAATCAGCTGCATGTCTCTCTCAACCTGATCGGGGTACTGTGCGCCTATTTTCTACCGCCCGCGCGCGGGAGTCAAGTCGGGCCGCACCGCACCCCGGCGATTCTCAGCCGCTTGTGGCCTTTGCCAACACACCGCCCATATGCTATACTGTAGTCCACTGAGGCGCGTAGCTCAATTTGGCAGAGCAGCGGTCTCCAAAACCGCAGGTTGTGGGTTCGAGTCCTGCCGCGCCTGTATAGCCACTGAAGCAGACACCGCCGCCCAATGACGGTGTCTTTGACTGTAAGAAGGAAGGGACTGTGGGACGCTCAAGAGTTCGGCAGCGTAAACAGCGCGAACGTTCAAAAGATGAAGGCGATGAGGTCGTCAGCGAGGCGGAGGAGATCGATGCGCTCAAGCGCGGATCCAGCCGGTCACGCAACCGCCGCGAGCCGGGCCGCAGGCGGCCGGCAGCGGCTGCATCAGCCACCAAGAAGGGCACCAAGAGCAACAATCCGGTCATCCGGTACTTGCAGGAGACGGGTGACGAACTGCGCAAGGTGAAGTGGCCCACGCAGGAAGAAGCCCTGCGCCTGACGGCGATCTGCCTGGCCGCCATGATTGTGTCGACGATCTTCCTAGGTGGCCTGGACCTGCTGGCCCAGCGCGTGGTGATCCTCGCCCTCAGCGGCGGTTAGGAGGCCCCTCGTGATGGACGATCACGACGAAGAACTGCCGGAATTAGAAGACGACGGCAGGCAGTGGTACGTGGTCCACTGTTATTCGGGATATGAGAACAAGGTGCGCCACGCCATCGAGCAGCGCACCGAGACCATGGGCATGGAAGACCAGATCTTCGATGTGGTGGTGCCCACCGAGGAACAGGTGGAAATTAAGGACGGCAAGCGCCGCGTGGTGGAGCGCCGCGTGTTCCCCGGGTACATCCTCGTGCAGATGATCATGAGTGAGGATGCCTGGTTTGTGGTGCGCAACACGCCCGGCGTGACCGGGTTCGTCGGGATGGGCAACAAGCCCACCCCACTGACCGAGCAGGAAGTCTCGCAGATTATGCGCCGCATGGAAGCCGATGCCCCGGTGGTGAACGTCACCTTTAAGACCGGGCAGAAGGTCCGCATTATTGATGGGCCCTTCAACGACATCCACGGCGTGGTCGAGGAGATCGACATGGAGCGGGCCAAGGTCCGCGTGATGGTCTCCTTCTTCGGGCGTGAAACACCCGTTGAACTGGACTTCCTGCAGGTGGAAAAAGTGTAACGGTACACCAGCATCGGCTTGACCAAAAGGGCGGCTGGCCGGCTGCCCTTTTTCAGTGAGGAGAACGAAGATGGCCAAGAAAGTAACCGCAATCGTCAAACTGCAGATCGAGGCAGGCAAGGCCAATCCGGCGCCGCCCATCGGCCCGGCGTTGGCCCAGCACGGCATCAATCTGATGCAGTTCTGCAAGGAGTACAACGCGAAGACCTCCAACCGCATTGGGGATATCGTACCGGCGGAGATCACGGTCTTCCAGGATGGGTCGTTCACGTTTGAGCTGAAGACCCCGCCGACCGCCTCGCTGATCCTCAAGGAGTTGGGCATCCCGAGCGGATCGTCGGTGCCCAACCGCGACAAGGTCGGCACGCTGACGCGCGAGCAGGTCCGCCGCATCGCCGAGATCAAAATGCAGGATCTCAACGCGCACGATATCGATATGGCCATGCGCCAGATCGAAGGGACGGCCCGCAGCATGGGCGTCCTCGTCTCAGACTAGGGAGTACAATCATGGGAAAACGCTACGAAGCAGTTATCGACAAGATAGACACAGAACGGCTCTATTTGCCCGCTGAGGCGATCAGTCTCGTCAAGGAGACGGCGACCGCCAAATTCGATGAGACCATCGAGGTGCACTTCCGGCTCGGCATTGACCCGCGCCAGGCCGACCAGCAGATGCGCGGCGTCATCCTGATCCCCGCCGGGCTCGGCATCAGCGTGCGGGTGGCCGTCTTCGCCGACGGGGAAGCCGCCGCGATGGCCCGTGACGCGGGCGCCGACGTGATCCTCGATGAGCAGGCGATCGCCAACCTGCAGCAGACCGGCAACATCGACTTCGATACGGCCATTGCCGTGCCGACGATGATGCCCAAAGTCGGGCGGCTGGGTAAGCTGCTCGGTCCGCGCGGCCTGATGCCCAACCCCAAGTCGGGCACAGTGGTCCAGCCGGACGACCTCAAGCGCGTGATCGAAGAAGCGCGCGCCGGGCGCGTGGAGTATCGCAACGATAAGCAGGGCAACCTGCACGTCGTGATCGGCAAGGCCAGCTTCACGGAAGAAGCGCTGCGCACGAACTTCGACGCGGTGATGGATGAAATCCGCCGGGCGCGCCCCGCCTCAGCCAAGGGCATGTTCATCAAGCGGCTGGTGGTGTGCTCCACCATGGGCCCGCCCATCCGCATTGATCCGTACGCCGCGCTCAGCCGCGTGGAGTGATCGCCCGGCCCACCCTCGCCACGACGGCGGGGGTGGGCTTTTCTCCCTACCATGCGCGCCGCAGTCGCAGACGCGGGGAGGCCGTGTCACCCCTGCCCCACGTACCGTGCCCGCGGGCGGATCATGCGGCCCGCGTAGCCTTCCAGGGCGTGGGCGATCCACCCGGCGGTGCGGCCCAGCGCAAACAGCGTGATCGCGGCATCGGGCGTGCCCAGCACGCGGGCCAACACCGTCAGCGCGAAATCGACCGTGGGCGGCCTGCCCAACGCCTCGTACGCCGCCGCCTCGATGGCCGCGCCCAGCGCCACCCCCGCCTCATCGACCTGCTCCCCGAGCCGGTCGAGCAGCAGCCGCGCCCGCGGATCGCCTTTCGGGTACAGCGGATGCCCGAAGCCTGGCAGATCGTCGCCGCGCCGCAGCCGGTCCCGCACGACGGAAGCCGCCCGCTCCGGCGTGCCCACCTCATTGAACAGTGCCGCCACCCGGTAGGTGAACCCGCCGTGCTTGGCCCCGCTGAGCGCCGCCAGCCCGGCCACCACCGCCTGATAGGGAGTCGCCTGCGCGCTGGCCACCGTGCGCACGGTAAACGCTGAAACGTTCAGCTCGTGGTCCGCGCACAGGATCAGCGCCATGGTGATCAGGGCATCAGTGCCAGGCGCACCCGAACCCCACGCCCGCGCCAGCCGTTCCGCGATGGATCCGCTGTGCTGCCCGGTGACGGCCTGCGTCACCGTTTGCAGGATCCGTCCGCCTGCCGCGCGTACGGCGTCCGGGCGCAGATCGTAGGCGGCCACATCCGCGGCGGAGGCGCGCAGCAGCGCCGCCTGCATGCGCTCCAAGGGCGAGCCCTCCCCCGGCGGTTCGATGGGCGGCGGCTGCGCACCCAGGATCGTATCGATGTCTGCCCCCCACAGGATGGCGGTGGTCTGCTCAAAGCTGACCGGTTCGCTCGCCAGCGCCAGCGCATCCCACCCCCGGTAGAAGATGCGCCCGTCGATGATCTGGGTGATCGCCGACTCCAGCACGGGCACGCCCCAATGCAGCGCGCCTTCCGCCCGGCGATCCGGTTGGCGGCGGGCCTGCTGCCGCGCCTTGAGCCGCCTGACATCCGCCAGGCTGTAGCGATGGGTACGCCGCGACTCGTCATCCGGCTCGGAGTGGATCAGCCCGCGGCTTACGTAGCTGTACAACGTCGCCACACTGATGCCGAGCATCTCGGCGGCCTCCTGCGCTGATACGGTTTCCATGTTTGCCCTCCCCCATCTTGATTTATAAATCAAGATTGACACACTAAATCGACCTGTATAGTATCGAATCAACACATCAATCCAGCAAATCAAAGGAGTACGGCTTTGCTCAACACATTCTCGCCTGGCCTCAAGGGCGTAATCGCCGCGCAGACGCGCCTCAGCCACATCGATGGCGAACGCGGCCAACTGACCATCGGCGGCTGCAGCCTCGATGACCTGGCACCCAACGCCACCTATGAAGAAGCGCTCTACCTGCTGCTGAACGACCGCCTGCCAACAGCCGCCCAACTGGCGGACTTCCGCGCGGAACTAGCCGCCCTGCGCCACCTGCCGGAGGTCACGCTGGCCGTGATCCGCGAGGCAGTGGGCCGCGGCGATGCCATCATGGATGTGCTGCGCGCTGCGGCCGCCACCCTGCCCACCACCGGCGATCCGCGCACGGACGGGCTGCGCGCTGCGGCGGCCTTCCCCCTGATCGTCGGTGGGGCATGGCGCGTCCGGCAGGGGCACGATCCGCTGGCGCAAGTGGCTGCCGGCGGCCACGCTGCCGCCTACCTGGCAGCCCTCACCGGCACGGATCCCTCCCCGGCGGCGCAGCGCGCGCTGGAAACCTATCTGATCACAGTCATCGACCACGGCCTGAACGCCTCCACCTTCACCGCCCGGGTGATCGCCTCCACCGGCTCCGACCTGATCTCGGCGGTGGTGGGCGCGGTCGGCGCGCTCAAGGGGCCGCTGCATGGCGGCGCGCCCGGACCGGCGCTCCAACTGGTGCGGGAGATCGGTTCGGCGGAGCGGGCCGAGCCTGTCCTGCGGGCGATGTTCGAGCGCGGCGAGCTGCTCATGGGGTTCGGTCACCGGGTGTACCGCGTGCGCGATCCACGGGCGGATGTGCTCGGGGCAGAGGCCGAACGGCTGTTCACCACGGACGGCGACCGCGCCCTCTACGACCTGGCCCGCCATGTGGAAGCCGTTGCGCTGCGTCTGTTTGAGGAATACAAGCCGGGGCGGCGCATCCAGACGAACGTGGAATTCTACACGGCGCTGCTGCTCAACGGCCTGCGGCTGGACCCCGACCTGTTCGCGCCGACCTTCGCGGTAGGCCGCGCCGGTGGGTGGGTGGCCCACGCGCTGGAGCAGATCGCCGCGGGCAAGATCATCCGCCCCACCTCCGAATACACTGGCGAGACCAACCGCCCCTGGATCCCCCTTGAGGAAAGGACACCCTCCGCATGAACGTGCTCAACATCGCAGACGCCACCGCCTTTGAACGCAGCGGGCTGACCTCCCGCCTGCTGCTGGACGAAGCCACCCATCCGGAAAGCCAGCTGGCCATCACCTGGGTGGATGTGCAGCCCGGTGCCCGGCAGATCCCGCACAGCCACACGCCTGAGCAGGTCTACGTGATCGTTGCGGGCACGGGCACGATGCACCTTGACGGCCAGACATTCCCCGTGCGGCGCGGCGACCGCGTGTATATCCCCTCGGGCGCGGTGCACGGCATCACCAACACGGGGGAGACGCTGCTCCAATACGTCTCGGCGGCAGCACCCTCGTTTGATATCACCGCCGCGTACGAGGCAGGTGCGCTCAGGCCGGAGCATTACAAGCCGTAGGCTCAACGCAGGCAGCCGTCCTAGCGGCTGCCCCTCCTTTCGTAGGGTTGTCGTAGGGGAATCGTATGGCAAACTTGCCAGGTAAGCGGTTGGTTGGTATACTGACTCAATCTATCGAATTAATGGGTTCCCCCCCAATACTCCCCATTAAGCACGACCATACGGATGGTCGTGGCGATAACACCATTACCTTCCCAAGGAGGAAGAAAACCGTTATGACGTTTCTATCGAGAGTGAAGTATTATCTTCCCGCTCTGCTGCTGCTTCTGTTCGGTGCCGTTGTGGCAGCGTGCGGACCGGCCGCCGAGCCCATCGTCGAGGAAGAACCCACCGTCGAAGACGACATGGCCGACGAGGACGACATGGCCGACGAAGACGACATGGCCGACGAGGACGACATGGCCGACGAGGACGACATGGCCGA
>JAADYX010000217.1 GCA_010092885.1 Chloroflexota bacterium
AAGCGACCATCACGCCTCACCCGCTGCAGGCACTCACCCACGCCAATATCCACGCCAACGCACCTGAGGAGACACACCATGTCAGACAAAACTGTACTCGTGATCGGTGGGGGTGGCCGCGAACATGCCCTGGCCTGGGCGCTGGCTCGATCACCGCAGGTCGGGCAGGTTTATGTCGCGCCCGGCAACGCCGGAACCGCCTGGGAGGCCGGCACGCCCGATCCGCTGGGCGGTGCTCCCCTGGCACCGGCCGAACGGGTGAGACTTGCGCCGGACGCGATCAGTGCGTTGGCGGCCTTTGCCCACGACCACGCGGTTGATGTAACGGTCGTCGGTCCGGAGGGGCCGCTGGCTGCCGGGATCGCTGATACGTTCCGGCGGGAGGCCCTGGCCATCTTCGGCCCCTCGCAGCAGGCCGCGCGCATCGAGTCCTCCAAGGCGTTTGCCCGGAACTTCATGGCGCGTCACGGTATCCCTTCACCGGCGTTTGCCGCGTTCACCGAACGCGAGGAAGCCATCGCGTTTGTGCATGAGCAGGGCGGGCCGCAGGTCGTCAAGGCCAGCGGTCTGGCCGCCGGAAAAGGCGTCATCGTCTGTGACGACGCCGACGAGGCCGAAGCCGCCATTGAGCGCATTATGGGTGTGCGTGAGTTCGGCGAAGCGGGTGATACGGTGGTCATTGAGGAGCGGTTGAGCGGCCGCGAGGCCAGTCTGCTGGCCTTCAGTGATGGGGAGAACGTCGTGCCGATGCTGCCCACGCGCGACCACAAACGCGCTTATGATGGTGGCCTGGGGCCAAATACCGGCGGCATGGGCGCTTATGCACCCACCCTTGATCTTACGCAGGACGATATCGGCATGTTGACGGAGACCGTGCTCAAGCCGACCGTGCAGGGCCTGCGCGACGACGGCACCCCGTACGTCGGTGTATTGTTCGCTGGCCTGATGCTCACGGACGGCGGCCCGCGTGTGCTGGAGTTCAACTGCCGGTTCGGCGACCCGGAAACACAGGCGATCCTGCCGCTGCTGACCACCGATCTCTACCCGATCATCGAGGCCTGTGTGAACGGCGAACTTGCCGACGATCTGGTGGGGTGGCAGCGCGGATCGTGTGCCATCGTGATCCTGGCCTCACAAGGATACCCGCGCAAGTATCCGACGGGCCTGCCTATCGATGGGTTGGATGAGCTGCCCGCCGATGTGATCGCCTTCCATGCGGGCACGGAACGCACGGAGGAAGGCCGCCTGATCACGGCAGGGGGGCGCGTGCTCGGCATCACGGGGCCGGGGGTGGAGCTTTCCGATGCGCTGCGCAAAGTCTACGGCGCGATTGAGCATGTCAGCTTTCAGGGCATGCAGTACCGGCGCGACATCGGCGTGAACTACATTTCGTGAAGATGGCCATGTCTCATGCGTAATAGTCCGGCAGCTTTTTGAGCGATTCCCACTGCTGGGGATCATGACCGAAGATCACCAGCGCGACCTCATCCTGGCTGGCGATATCAAGCAGTTTGGCCGTGCTGGCCCGTACGGCTTCCTCGTCCTCGTTCATCGGGCTGACGTCGCGGTCCATTGAGAAGTTCGCCTCGCTGTCAACGGCGTCGATAGTGAGCAGCACACCGCCTGTCTGCGGAAGGGTCAGCAGGACGGACTGGTGGCCGACTGTGTGCCCGGTTGTTTCCACAAGTGTGAAGCCGGGCACCAACTCGTGGTCGCCTTCCACAAATATGAAGCGGTCCGGATCCTGGTTCCAGATGGCACGGGTGGCCTCAAACCGCGGATTGTTTTGCGCATCATCATAGTGGCTGCGCTGCACGACAAACTGCGCGTTGGGGAACGCATCATGGTGGCCGCTGTGGTCCATATCGAAGTGGGTGCACACAACCGTGGTGATATCTTCCGGTTTGAGGTCGAGCTTTGCGATCTGGGTGAGAACATCCTCGCTCAGTTCTGCGGTCAGATCATCCGGGAGGAGCTCTGGGCCGGGCAGGCCCGTGTCGATGAGGATGCTGCTGCCACCGGCTGTCTGCACCAGATAGCAGACCGCAGGGATGTTCATGGGGGGCACGGAGGCCACCTGCATCAGGTAGAGGCGTGCGAGTGATGTGGCTTGTGTGGGCATTTTGTTCTCCTTTGTGGTTTTGTCAGCGGCGGCGGTACTCGTCGCCGCAGTCGCCGATGAGTGCCATTAGGTCCCGTGAGCGACTCTGCACGGCACGGATTCGGGCGTGGTCCTCTTCGGTCAGTGCGAACGAAAACACGCGCGCGTTCTCCTCCCGGTTGTCGGACAATCCCAGCCGCGCCCCGATGATCACTGCGCTGACGGCGGGCTGGTCGAGAATGGCGCGTGTCGCCACGTTGGCTATGGTCACCGCGTGCCTGTCGGCAATGCTGCGCAGTGTTGTCAGCAGCTCTTGGAAGAGCGCCCATCCGCCCCACGCATCGATCATGGTCTTATACTTGTGCAGGCTAGCGGTGTTCAGTGCGGCCGGTCCGGGCTCAGGCTGGTTGAGGTAACGGTCGGTGAGCAGGCCACCGCACAGTGTGCCGTAAGTCAGCAGCCCGATGGATTGGCTCTGGCAGTAGGGGGCCATCTGCGCGGCGGGGCGCATATCCACGAGGGAATACTGCACCTGATTGCTGACAACGGGGATCCCGGCCTGGGTGATGATGCGGACGTGCTCGGTATCGAAGTTGGTCAGCCCGAGGTGGGCGATCTTGCCCTCTTGTACCAGGGTGACCATGTGGCGCAATGCGTCGAGGTAGCGATCATCGGTGTAGTCCCACCAGTGGAACTGGAGCATATCGAGTGTGTCCGTAGCCATGCGCTCGCGAGAGCGGTCGATGGCGGCTTCCACCGCGCGGCGGGGCATAGGTCCGGGGCGTGGCACCCATTTGGTGAAGGCGCGCAGTCTCCCGTCTGGCACGCCGGACTGCCTGAACCGTCCGATCAGCAGTTCGGCGGGGCCGTAGTGGTCGGCGAGATCCCAGGTGACGAACCCGGAGGCATGGTAGTCCTGCATATTGGCCAGAGCCCGCTGTGGATCGATGCTGCCGTGTGCGCCGGACAGCTGCCACATGCCGTTCACAAGGCGGCAGATCGGCATCCCGGCGAGCTGGGTATAGGCGCTGTCAGGGAGCATGGGATCTCTCACTCAACCATCGGATCGATAAGCAGAGGGTGCAGCAGGATCTGCATCAACAGGTCGGTGACTTCGGAGCGGGGAGCCTCATTGAGCACGCGGTTGATCAGCAGGACGCCCTGTTGATCGGCGCGTGCCTCCCAACTTTGGCGGGCTGTATCGAGGTGGGGCTGTGCGTCGACCAGATCGCCGTTGTAGAACAGAACCATGCCGAGCATCGCGCGCATCAGGGTGCGGGCGGCACCATATCCGGAAAGGCTGCCCAGTGTGGCGAGCACGTCGCGTACATGGCGGATGGCATTATAGTGGCTGCCCGCCAGCGACAGCGCCCAGGCGTGACCGGCCTCAAGCACCCAGCGCAGGTCACCGGGGAAATCCAACGGGACCCGGCGCGTGATCTTGCCGAGCACATGCGAGGAGCGCACACCATCAAAGACGAGCAGGCTCAGGCCCAATTTGCCACGCAGGCGCAGGGCATTCTGCCCAACGCCCGATTCGCCGTAGGCGCTGGCCGCCTTGCGATAGTCGCCGCGGCGCGCATGGATATCGCCCAGCCGCTCGGCGAACTCGGTGCGTTTGCTGCTTGCGGCGGGGGAGGCGCTCGTGATCGCGATGCCGGTTTGCAGCAGCCGGATGATGGCCTCTTCGTCATTGTGGCTGCGGGCTTCACGCACGGCGAGGTCGAGGGCCTCCAGCGCGCCGGAGCTGTCCCCAGCGAGCCGGTAATGGGCGATGGCCTGCGTGGTGAAGAGCCGGTCGCCCATCAGGGATGTGTTGTAGAAGTACTCGCCGGCGCGCTTGTGGAAAACGCTGCGCTCATGCGGGGACATGCCGGAGTAGACCATGTCCTGGGTGATGCGGTTCACATAGCGGAAGCGATCCGTATCAGGCAGGCGTTCGACCCAGCCGCCGGCGCTGAGTGCTGAAAGCCTGCCGTTCTCGCCGCCCGGCAGCAGTGTCTCGATCTGTGCGATGGGGCTGCCACTGCCCAGCACGGCCAACGCGCGCAATACCGCGGTATCCGCGTCGTCCAGCTGCTTGAGGTGCCGCCGCACGATCTGCATCAGGCCCTGCATGGTGCCACCATCCACCAGGTGGATGCCCTGCGGGCGGGCCTGCAGGCGGCTGTCTTCGCTCAGGTCCTCGATGAGCATACGGACCAACAGGGGGCTGCCGTCGGTCAGGTTCCAGACCATCTCGCCGAATTCGGGATCCGGGTTGTCCGCGAGCAGGCCGCCGATCAGCTCGGCTGTTTCCTGCTGGTTGAGTGGGGCGAGTTCCAAGACGCCGCCCGCGCCGGAGAGCGGGAAGGTGCCGGTCCTTGCCAAGGCACCGAGCACTATCACGGGTAGGTCAGGCAGGTTGGCCAACAGCCGGACGAGCACGGCCTGCAGATCCGGCCCGGCCTGATCAATGTCGTCAAAGGCGGCCACCACCGGCTTCTCCCCGGCTGCCAGCTGCCGGATGATATCGACGGTGGCGGTGGCAATCGCGGGGATGTTGGCGTCGACGGTCTGGTCCGGATTGAAGGGGAGCTTGCTGCTGCCAACCTGATTGATGAGATCGGTGACGACGGCTGTGTGCTGGTTCAGGGAGAGGTCGTTGAGGCGCTGCTGCACCCGCCGTGCACGCACAGCCGGGGGAAGGGAGGTAGCCACGGAAAGCAGGCCGCGCAGCAGAAAGGCCACTGGCACCAGGGGGCCCTGTTCGCTGCCGCGGCAGCCGACCAACAGCCCGGTGAAACCGGCGCGGCCCGCCAGCAGCACGGCTTCCTTGAGGAGGCGGGTTTTGCCGACACCGCTTTCACCCACAAGGAAAACAGCACCACCCTGCTCGCGTTTGAGCTGCTCAATGCGGGTGCCCAGCAGCGAAAGCTCCGCATCACGGCCTACGATGGGCGGTGTGGTCTGCTGGATCTTGGGGACGGGGGTGGTGCTGCCCGTGTCGCTGCTCATGCCTGCCACTCACGCAGTGACGGCACACCTCCCAGCGACTCGGCCGCGCGGATGCCGTTCACCACGGCCAGGGCCACGGCTTCCGCCGCGTAGGCCCCGATGATGGTCGCATCCACGCCTTTGCTGCCTGTGCTCAGTGCGAAGATCGTATCGCCGTCAAAATAGGTATGTGCCGGGCGGATCGTCCGGGCCAGGCCGTTGTGGGCCATCTGTGCGACTTTGTTGGCCTGTTCCTTGGTGAGGCCCGCGTTGGTGGCCACCACGCCGATCACCGTGCTGCGCCCGCTGGCAAACCGGACTGCCGTCTTGCCGATCATGCCGGTCATAGCTGCCAACGTATCGGCGAGTTCTTTGCCCGCCGGGGGACGCCGCGCACCGGCCAGGATCGCGCCTGTCTGCGGATCGATCACGTCGCCGAACGCGTTCACCGCGATCAGTGCGCCTACGACGGTGCCACTGCCCAGATCAATGCTTGCGGTGCCGATGCCGCCCTTCATGCTCATCGCGCCGCCGAACAGGCTGCCGACTACGGCACCCGTCCCGGCCCCGACGCTGCCCTGTTCGACCGGGCCGCTGCCAGCGGCCTCACACGCGGCGCGGCCCATGGCGGCATCCGGGCGGACGGTGTGGTCACCGATGCCGAGATCGAAGAGGATGGCCGCCGGGACGATCGGGACTTTGGTGGGGCCCACGTCAAAGCCGATGCCCTGCTCTTCGAGATAAGCCATCACGCCGCCCGCTGCATCCAGCCCGAAGGCGCTGCCGCCGCCCAACAGGACGCCGTGGACCTTCTGCACCATGTGCATGGGGCGCAGCAGATCGGTCTCGCGGGTGCCGGGCGCGCCGCCCCGCTGATCGACACCACCGATCGCCCCAGCCTCGGTCAGGATGA
>JAADYX010000218.1 GCA_010092885.1 Chloroflexota bacterium
AGGCGGTGGCGGTTGTGGTGTTGGCCGCGCTTCCGGCTGGCATCGCACAGGCGACGGGCGGCAAGAACGACTATGTGCTCGCGCTGTGGCTGGCCGTGCTGACCCTCGCCATCCTGCGTGATGAGGGTCCGGTTCGGGTTGGGGCCGCGCTGGGATTGGCCGCCCTCACCAAACCGACGGCCTACATCTTTGCGCTGCCGCTGATGGCCTGGGCTGCTTGGCGGCAGCTGCGCGACAATCCGCGGCGGCTGCCCGGCTACGTCGCGATCTGTGCGGCGCTGCTGCTCACCCTGAACGCCGGGTACGTCGCCCGCAACCTCGCCAACCGCGGATCGCCGCTGGGGGGCGGGTCGGCGGTGGCCACAAACGAGCGCCTCGGACCCGGTGTGCTGGCCTCCAACGTGGCGCGCAACCTCGCGCAGCAGGCCGCCCTCCCCGATCCGGTCGGCAGTTGGGTCGCGCAGGCCGTCATCCGCGGGCATGACCTGTTCGGGTTGGATGCCACCGACCCGGCAGCGACCATCGCCATGGACCGTTTCCGGCTGTGCACCGATCTCACCGATGAGTTCTGCGCACCGAACACGGTGCATCTGCTGTTGGGTGCGGCGGCCTTCGCGCTGATCTGGGCTCACCCGGTGCTGCGTGAGGCGCGGGATGCACAGATCAGCGCGGCGGGCCTCGTGGCGGGATTCGTGCTGTTCGCCGCCGCGCTGAAGGTTGACCCGATCCGGGCGCGCATGCACCTGCCGCTGTTCGTGCTGGCCGCGCCGCTGATCGGGCTGGCGGCGGAACGCCTGCTCCCCCGGCGGGCGGCCTTCGCGCTGGCGTGGGTGCTGCTCGTGCTGAGCCTGCCGTGGCTGCTGGTCAATCAGGATCGCCCGCTGATCGCGGTGGACGCCCTGACGGACTCACCCTCCATTCTGCGCGCCGATCCGGTGGCGATGCACTTTGCCAACAACCCGGCTCTTCAGGCGGATCTCACGGCTGCGGCTGACGCAGTCGAGCAGGCGGGGTGTGAGTCGGTTGGGTTGGGGCTGGCTCACAATGACTGGGAGTATCCGGTGTGGCTGCTGCTGGGCGAGCGCGATTATCGCCCGGCGTGGGATGCGGCCCCGTTAGAAAACGGACGGGTGTGCGCGATCCTCTTCGCGCAGGAGGGATTGACCGCCCTACGCGACGAGCCGCCCGGATTCGCCCTCCGCCGGTGGGGTTCAGCGGCTGTGCTGCTGCCCGAATGAGAGCGCCTTTCTCGACAGATGCGGTATAATTTATCAATAAAGCAAAGTGACAAACAACACGGTAAAACCGGGAGGAATGATACTGGGTGCAGTATCTGCATTCCCTTAAACTGGTTGCAGACTAGACCACTCTGTATACCCCCCTAGCGTGGAGCAACTGCATGCAACCAGCCAAAATTCTCCCCAAGTCGGCCTTCCCCGGCTGGATCGACTTCCTGAAGCGGTCCTACACGGTGGTAGGCCCCAAAGCCATGCACGGCCAGACTGTGTTTGGCGAGATCGAAACCGCCGATGACCTGACGCTTGAGTACAACCAGTCGGTCATCCCACCGAAGAAGTACCTGGTGCCCCAGCGTGAAGTCCTCATTGAGTACAAGCTCGATGGCACCGAGGTCGAGGCGAAGTTCAACGAGGAAGCCACAGTCGTATTCGGCGTGCATACCTGTGACCTGCATGCCATCAAGCTGCTGGACCTGATCTTCTCCAAGGGGTTCACTGACCAACATTATGCCGCGCATCGTGACAACACGATCATCATCGGCTATGAGTGCCTGACCACGTGCGGCCCGGAGTCCTTCTGCCGCAGCATGGGCACGGCCAGCGCCCCGGAATCCGCCTACGACCTGCACATTATCGATATGGGGAGTGACTACTTCATCCAGATCGGCACCGAGCGCGGCGAGGCCCTGTTCACCGGGTATGACGGCGTGTTCACCGCAACGGAACCCGACTACGCCCGCATGAACGGCACCCTCAGCGACAAGTGGCAGCGCTTCCCCTACCGGCTGGATGTCGATGTAACCGAGATCCCGGACCTGTTGGCCGAGAGCTATCACAGCGACCACTGGCAGGAGCTGGCCGATATCTGCCTGGCATGCGGCATGTGCACACAGGTCTGCCCGACGTGCTACTGCTTTGACATCAGAGACGAGGTGGATGTCACGCTGAGCGTCGGTAAGCGCGTCCGCTCCTGGGATTCGTGCCAGATCGACTCGTTCGCGTTGGTCGCGGGCGGGCACAACTTCCGCGAGACACGCGCCGCGCGGCAGCGGCATCGCTTTATGCGCAAAGGCAAATACCAGTTTGACGCCACCGGCATGGTCGGCTGTGTGGGCTGCGGACGCTGTGCGACAGCCTGCCTGGTCGATATCACACCGATCAAGACATTTAACGAGCTGTACCGTCGCCAACAGCAGCAGCCCGAGGAGGTAGAGGCATGACCAGCCTGCTTGACCAGACTCGTTTCTCCGAGTCGATCTATAAGCCGACCATGGCCCGCATCGTGGATATCAACGACCTGACGGCCCTTGACCGGCTGTTCACGGTGGAACTGCCTGACGGCGTCTACCTTGATCACCAGCCGGGGCAGTTTGTCAAGGTATCGGTGTTGGGCGTGGGTGAGGCCCCGATCAGCATCTCCTCCAGCCCGAGCCGCACCCGCCAAACCTTTGAGCTGGCGATCCGCAAGGTCGGCGACCTGACCGGCGTGCTCCACGATCTGCAAGCAGGCGCGATGGTCGGCATCCGCGGGCCGTTTGGCCAAGGCTTCCCCATGGACCGCTTCAAGGGCAAGAACCTGCTGTTTATCGCGGGCGGCTGTGGCATCGCGCCGCTGCGCTCGCTGATCAACCAGGTGCTCGACGACCGCGGCAGCTACGGCCACATGCAGATCCTGTACGGGTCGCGCTCCGCCGCCGACCTGATGTTCAAGGATGAGCTGCACGAGTGGGAAAACCGGGAGGATGTGGAACTGCTGCTGAGCATGGAAAAGGCCGATATCGATTGGCCCGCCTGCACCACCGGCTACGTGACGCACCTGTTCCCGCAGATCGAGCTGGACCCGCGCAACACCATCGCCGTGATCATCGGCCCCCCGGTGATGTACAAGCCCACCATTGCGCAGGTGCGCAACAAGGGCATCATCGAAGGCAATATCTGGCTGAGCTTTGAGCGCCGCATGAAGTGCGGTGTGGGCAAGTGCGGGCACTGCCAGATCAACCACATTTATGTGTGCCGTCAAGGGCCCGCATTCCAATACCAGCACGTTAAGGATCTGCAGGAGGCCATGTGATGAAACCCAAGATCGCATTTTTCGATTTCACCAGCTGTGAAGGCTGCCAGCTCACTGTGGTGGACTCGCTGCAGACGAACGTCGGCCTGCTCGATATGGTCGAGATCGTGCAGTTCCGCGAGGCCATGACGGAAAAAGGCACCGACTACCAGATCGCCTTCGTTGAGGGGTCTTGCACGCGTGAAAGCGACGAGGACCGCCTGCGCGCCATCCGCGAACAGGCCGATGTCGTGGTGGCGCTGGGTGCTTGTGCGCATCTGGGCGGCATCAACGCGATCCGCAACATCTACTCGATTGACGAGGTCCGCGATGAAGTCTACGGGGACAAGGGCGAGTGGTACGAAACCTACCAGCCGCGCCCCATCGATGCCGTGATCGCCGTGGATGCCGTGATCCCGGGCTGCCCTATCGACCGTGACGAGTTCATCGCGGTGGTCACACAGGTGCTGCAAGGGCGCGAACCGCGCATCCCGGACCACCCGGTGTGCATCGAGTGCAAGCTTAACGAGACGGTGTGCATGTACCTGCGCGGCGAGATCTGCCTCGGGCCGATCTCACGGGCGGGCTGCGGCGCGATCTGCCCGAAGTACGGCTTCGGCTGTGTGGGCTGCCGCGGCATGATCAGCAACCCGAACCTCGAATCGATGGAAGAGGTGCTCGAACAGTACGGCCGCACCCTGGAAGAAGCCCGCGCCAAGATGTCGATGTTCCTAACCTACCAGACCCTTGAGGAGGGTGAATCATGACAACCAATGTAAAAGTGGATGTCCACCATCTGACCCGGGTTGAGGGCCACGGCAACATCGTGGTGAACGTGGTCGATGGCTCACTGGAGCAGTGCGAACTGCAAATCGTGGAGACGCCGCGCTTCTTCGAAGCGATGGTCAAGGACCGCCCCTACCACGAGACATCACACATCACGTCACGCATCTGCGGGATCTGTGCGGGCGGCCACGCGACGACCTCCCTGCGTGCCACCGAAAACGCGCTGGGCATCGAGCCCACCGAGCAGACGGTGCTGCTGCGCAAATTGAATTTCTTCGGCGAGATCCTCGACAGCCATGTCCTGCATGTCTACATGCTGGTTGCCCCGGACTATCTGGGCTTGGGCAGCGTGATCCCGCTGGCGAGCACCAATCCGGAAGTGGTGCTGCGTGCCCTGCGTATGAAGAAGCTGGCGGGTGATGTGTGCGAGGCGATCTGCGGGCGGCACACGCACCCCATCGGCATGACGGTGGGCGGGTTCACCCACTTCCCGCAGCGCGCCGATCTGGAAGCCCTGCGCGAACAGCTCATCGCCAGCCGCCCGGATCTGGAAGCGACCGTCGAGCTGTACAGCACCCTGAGCTTGCCCGCCTTCGAGCGGGAGACCGAATACATCGCGCTGCGCAAGCCGGACGAGTACGCTTTCATCGACGGCATGATCGCCAGCACGGACGGCGGCGAATGGCCGCTGAGCGCGTACCAATCCGTGACGAACGAGTACAACGTGCCGCATTCCAGCGCGAAGCACACCAAAAACCAGCGTGACAGCTACATGGTCGGGGCGCAGGCACGGTTCAATGTGAACTACGATCTGCTGCACCCGAAGGCCAAAGAGGCCGCCGAGGCGCTCAACCTGCGCCCGAAGATCACCAACCCGTATGCCAACGCGGCGGCGCAGGTGGTCGAGATCGTGCACTCCATCGAGGAGGCCATCGTGCTGACCGAGGAGCTGCTCGAACGCGGCGTACAGTGGGAAGAACCGGTCAAGCCCACCCGCCTGACCGGCGAAGGCGTCGGCGCGTGTGAGGTGCCGCGTGGCATCCTGTTCCACCACTATGTCTATGAAGAGGGCTTCGCCGTGAAGGCCAACTGCGTCATCCCAACGGGGCAGAACCTGGCCAACATCGAGGCCGACATGCGTGAGCTGGTGCCCACCATTCTGCATGAAGGCGAGGACGCCGTCACCCTGAAGCTTGAGATGCTGGTGCGCGCGTATGACCCGTGCATCTCCTGCTCGACGCACCTGCTTGATGTGGAATTCGTTGAGTGATGAAGATCCTCATCCTCGCGCTTGGCAATCCGCTGCGCGGTGATGATGGTGTGGGGGCCGGCGTCCAGGCGGCCCCACCCGCGGACCTTCCCGGGGCGCGGGGACCAGTGGGCCGGGGCCCCCCCCCGCAGGGGCACGGCCGGGGGGGCCGCCGTCCACTGCGTCCCCCGTGCCGGGCAGTTCCGCGGGGAGGGCCGCAATTACGGGGGCCCCCACACCATCATCACCGCGCAGCGGATTGCCA
>JAADYX010000219.1 GCA_010092885.1 Chloroflexota bacterium
CAGGTGGGCGACGCGGTGTTCGCCTCCACCGGGTACGATATGGGCGGCAATGCCGAGTACTGCTGCATGCCAGCCAACGGCATCGTGGCGACCAAACCGGCCAACCTCACCTTCCAAGAAGCCGCTGCCGTGCCCTTCGGGGCGCGCACGGCGCTCTTCTTGCTGCGCGATCAGGGCCGGATCGAGGCCGGGCAGCACATCCTGATCAACGGGGCCTCCGGTTCGGTGGGCACCTACGCCGTACAGCTGGCGTGTCACTTCGGCGCGCAGGTGACCGCGGTGTGCAGCACCCGCCACGTGGAGGTGGTGCGGTCCTTGGGTGCCGACCACGTCATCGACTACACGCGGGAGGACTTTACACAGGGCAGCGAAACCTATGACCTCATCTTCGACGCGGTCGGCAAAACGACCGTGCCGCGCTGCCGGCCTATCCTCAAGCCGGCGGGCACCTTTGTGAGTGCTGTCATGCCGTTCTCAGCGGTCAAGGGACTGTGGTATCGTCTGACGGAAGGCCGGCGCGTGCTCGGCGGATCCATTCCCCGCGATCCGGAGTTGCTGCTCTTCCTGCGGGATCTGTGTGAGGCGGGCGCGGTCCGCCCGGTGATCGAGCGCCGCTATCCGCTCGACGAGATCGTCGAGGCGCACCGCTACGTTGACCAGGGACACAAACAGGGCAATGTCGTGATCACGGTTGCCCACTGATCTGAGGAGACCTCTACGATGATGAAGGCCGTCGAATTCACTCGCTACGGACCACCCAGCGTAATGCAGCTCACCGAGGTGGAGAAACCCACCCCCGAGGGCGACCGCGTGCTCGTCCGGATCCATGCGGCCGCGGCCAACCCGCTGGACTGGCACTATCTGCGCGCCGACCCGTTCTTTATCCGGTTTTCAGCCGGGCTGCTGCGGCCCAAGCAGACCATCCTCGGTGCGGATATCGCGGGCGTGGTGGAGGCCGTCGGCCCGGATGTGACGCGCCTCACACCGGGAGATGCCGTGTTCGGCGGTATTGGCAGCGGCGGCTATGCTGAATACGCTGCCCCACCGGAGCGCGCACTGGTCCACAAACCGGAGAGCATCTCGTTTGAAGAGGCCGCCGCGGCCCCCGTCGCGGCCATGACTGCCCTACAGATTCTGCGGGATGATGTAGGGCTGCACGGCGAGCAGCACATCCTGATCAACGGGGCCTCCGGCGGGGTGGGCACGTACGCGGTGCAGGTCGCCAAACTGTTCGGCGCACAGGTGACCGGCGTATGCAGCACCCGCAATGTGGACTTGGTCTCTTCGCTGGGGGCGGACCGCGTCATCGACTACACGCGGGAGGACTTCACCCAAGGCGATGCCCGCTACGACGTGATTCTGGACAACGTCGGCAACCGGTCCAGCCGGGAGTGCGAACGTGTTCTGGCGGAAGGCGGCCTGTATATGCTCAACGCCGGGGTGATGCGCCGCATCCTGCAGGTGGTGCTCCGCGGCGTGACCACCGATCACATCAAGATGGCCTCCACCACCAGCCTGAACATCGACGATATGCAGTGGCTCGCCGATCATCTGGCCGACGGCCGCCTGACCTCCGTGATCGACCGGCGCTACGCGCTCAGCGATGTGCCGGAGGCCATCGCCTACGTGGAAGAAGGCCACGCGCGCGGCAAGGTCATCGTCACGGTGGACGGCGGCTGAGCGGCCGCCTCACAAAGGAGATAGCTGAATGGAACCGATACGGATCATTCTCTCCGGTTCGTGGGTGTGCGTCATGCTGACCTACCTGCTGGGCGACGTGCTGCGCATCTTCGCCGGGGATGTCGTCCCGGGCGAGATACAGGGCATGGAGGCCTCACAAGTCATGTGGATGATCGCCGCGGTGGTGATGCTCATCCCCATCCTGATGGTGTTCCTCACCCTGGTGGTGCCTTATCCGGTCATCCGCTGGGTGAACATCGGCGCGGCGGCCTTCCTGATTCTGTTCAACCTGTTGGGGCTGCCTTATGACTCGGCGTTTGATAACTTCCTGATCGTGGTGAGCATCGTGTTCAACGGCGTGACGATCGGGTATGCGGTGGGTTGGGTCGGGTGAAGCCGGCCCTCCGTCACAGACTGGCCTTTTCCATACCGCGCACATAGAATAGTGACGGAGGCGCTACCATGACGACGACAAACCCTGAAACCCTCAAGCTCGATACCGGCACCGCATCCATACGGCTGACGGGCATCTCGCTGGTGGCGGCCCGCGTGGTGTGGGTCGTGCTGATGCTGATGGGTGCCATGGCAGCGGCGGCCAGCCTGCCCGAGCTGTTTGCACAGCAGATCACCAGCGTGGATCCCGCCCAGCCAGCTGACATCCTGCACCTGACACCCGATATTCTGCTCCTGCTGGAGACACTCGGCATCAGCCGGACAGCCTTCGGCGTGGTGAGTGTCGGGGCCTTCGCGATACTTGCGGCTGTGTCTGTGGCATCAGCCGTCTTTATTTTCACCCAACGCAGTGACTACCCCGTCGCGCTGATTGTCTCGCTGTGGGCCGGTCTGTTTGGCATGCTGATTTTTGCCAGCAACTCCGGGGCCGTCTTCGTGCAGCCCTATGTGCCTCCGCCTGTTACCGTTTTTATCACGTGGCTCGCGTGGTCACTGCTCCACGTGGCATTCCTCATCTTTCCGGATGGCCGGATGGTGCCGCGCTGGGGTTGGGTGATCATCATCTATGCGGCCGGCTTCTCGGCACTGTGGAGCTTCATCCCGCTGGAGGCGGCGCTGCACCCGACCAACTGGGACCCGCTGGTCTATCTGCTCACGTCCGCCGGGCAGTGGCTGCTGCCGACCTCCATGGTGCTGTACCGGTATCTGCGGGTGGCATCGCCCATGCAGCGCCAGCAGATCAAGTGGGTGGCGTATGCCGCCGGGGTGATCATGTTTGTCTTTACTGCGACGCTGCCCCCGCTGACCCTGCTGCGGTTGGCCGGTGTGGGCGGCATGGGCTTCGCTGTGGTTGAGCTGCTGGCCGGGCTGCTGGTTGTCCTGTCGCTCAATCTGCTGCCCCTGGCCCTGGCTTTCAGCGTGATGCAAAGCCGCCTGTGGGATGTGGACTTCGTCATCAACCGGTCGTTGGTGTACGGCGGCGTCACCCTGATGGTCATCGCGGTGTTGGGCGGCGGTTTCGCGCTGACCCGCGCCCTGCTGCAGGCGCTGCTCGGCTCAGAGATGGTGGGGGTTGCGGTGGCGCTGCCCGCCATCGTCGCGACGGCGCTGTTCAACCCGGTGCGGCGTTGGCTGCGGCACATCGTGGATGAACGCCTGTACGGCATTGGCATCAATTATACGCCCGGCAGGCAGCAGCCCCTGCCTGAAATCGGAGCCAGCAGCCTGACCACCGCCACCGGTACCTACGGCGGGCTCAGCCTGATCGGGCGGGGCGGCATGGGTGAGGTCTACCGGGCGCAGCACCCGAAGCGCGCCGAGACCGTCGCCATCAAGCTGATGCCGCCCGCCATCGCTGCCGACCCCGACTTCACCGCGCGCTTCGCCCGGGAGGCGCGCACCGTTGGGGCGCTCAGCCACCCGAACATCGTGCAGCTGATCGACTACGGCGTCAGCGATGACACCCCTTACATGGTCATGGAGTACATCGACGGGCCCGGGCTCGATGAACTGCTCAAAGGGGGCGGCCCGCTGCCCCTTGAGCAGGCACACAGGGTGCTCAGCGGTGTGGCCGCCGCCCTCGACTACGCGCACGGGCAGGGCATCGTGCACCGTGACGTGAAGCCAAGCAACATCATGCTGGCCACCGATGAACGCCCCGTCCTGATGGATTTCGGCATCGCCCGGATGGCGGAAGGCACCCGCCTGACCGGGTCAGGCACGCTGGGCACCTTCCAGTACATCTCCCCGGAGCAGATCCGCGAGGCGCGGCTTGTTGACGCGCGCGCGGATATCTATTCGCTGGGTGTGGTGG
>JAADYX010000220.1 GCA_010092885.1 Chloroflexota bacterium
CGTCGGCAGCGTCAGATGTGTATAAGAGACAGCGGTACCTCTCTGCCGGAACTGGCCGCATCGATCTCGGCGGCGGTGCAGGGCGAAACCGATATCGCGGTGGGCAACGTGATCGGCTCCAATATCAGCAACCTGCTGCTGATCCTTGGCGTTACGGCTCTGGCCCGGCCGATCCCGGTGGCGATGGCCTCCGTCCAGCTTGAATTTGCCGTGATGATCGGCTTTTCGCTCCTGCTGATCCCCTTTGCTCTCAACCGTAGGTTGGGTCGCCCGGAGGCGCTCTTCTTCCTCATCAGCTACACGGTGTTCATCGCGAGCGCGTTCATCGTCAATGCCTGATGTGACCGCCGTCATCCTGACCTACAATGAGGCCGCGCACGTCGGCGACTGTGTGGCCAGCCTGCTGTGGGCCGATGAGGTTATCGTCTTTGATTCCTTCAGCACGGATGAAACCGCTGCCCTCGCTGAGCAGGCCGGTGCGCGTGTGATGGCGCACCCGTTTGAGAACTTCGGCGCGCAGCGCGATGCAGCCCTCAACGCGATAGAGGCGGAGTGGATCTTCTTTGTGGACGCCGACGAACGCGCCACGCCGGCCCTCGCCGGGGAAGTCCGCGAGCGGATCACACAGCCGGAGCGCGGCTGGTGGGTCCCGCGTGACAACTATATCTTCGGGCGGCTGCCGCGCGGCGCAGGCTGGTACCCGGACTACCAGCTCCGTCTGCTGCACCGGACCAGCGCGCGCTACGACCCGGCCCGGCCCGTGCATGAGACGGTGATCTTGGATGGAGCGGAAGGCTGGCTGGACAACGCCCTGATCCACTACAACTACGCCACCCGCGAACAGTTCCGCCGCAAACAGGACCGGTACACAGACCTCGAGGCGCAGGCCCGCTGTCAGGCCGGTCTCCGCCCCAAACCGTGGACCTATCTGACCGGCCCGCTGCGCCAGTTCTGGTGGCGCTTTGTCACGCTTAAGGGCTACCAGGATGGCCTGCACGGGCTGGAGCTCAGCCTGCGCATGGCCCGCTGGGAATTCGAGGCGTGGCGGCGCGTCAACCGCCTGTGTGGCGACCGCTGATCTGAATCAAACAGGGGAGCACGGCGCGCTCCCCCATGGATTGGTTCGCTTTGGCTCAGCCTTTGGCCTCAACCGTAAACGGATCGCTGCTTTCGGTCAGGGTCTGCTGGCCATCGTCCGTCAGGGCAAAGCCGTTGCACGTGACCGTATAGGTTCCGGCGCGGTCCGGCGTATAGGTGAAGACCTCTTCAAATGTCTGGTCGCTGACCTGTGTGGTCGTCGCGTCACTCAACGGTGCCGCTTCGCCAGTCTCCTGAAGGGTGATCGAGCAGTTCAGTGACGAAACGGATGTGCCACGCTGCACCCGGATCGTGACCGGCTCCTGCGTCACAAAGCCGCTGCCGTCCACTGTGATGGACTGGATGCTCGTCTGCGGAGCGTCCGTGGTTGTTTCGGGCGCATCGGTCGGCGGGATGGTGACCTCATCTGTGGTGCCATCATCTGTTGTACCCAGATCCGTTGTGCCTGTGTCGTCCGCGCCGATGTCGGTCAGGTCGGTTGCCCCGTCGGTTGTCGGGTCCTCTGGGATCGTGCCATCATCCGCGTCCTGCGGGTCGAGTACATCCGGCACAGGGCTGGTTGGGTCGGGCGCGTTGTTGGCCCCGAGGTTGCATGCCGCCAGTACAAACAGTGCCGCTACCAATAGGATCGCCACTCGGAAGGTGCGCATAAACGGTTGTCTCCCGTTTTTTGTTAAATCAATGCACTTGAATTGTATAACGAAGTGGTGTCCACTGGCAACAGTATTACGTCTGGACCACGTCAACCACCATCCCCTCGGTGACGCGCAGCAGGGCCTCGTACGCGATCGGGAAGATGGCATTCGGCGATCCGGCAGCCGCATAAACGGTCTCAAAGCGCGCCAGCGTGGCATCGATCAGGATGGGCAGATCGTGGCCCACCGGCGAGACTCCGCCCACCGCAAAGCCTGTGGCCTGGTGGGTCTGCTGTGGTGATGCGATCTTGACCTTCTTGCGACCTACGTCGTAGTGTGCGGCGACCTTGCGGGTATCCACACGCTGGTCGCCCGCAGTGATGATCACCACGGGCGTCCCATTGATCATGAAGCACAGGCTTTTCGCGATAGCACCCAGCTCACACCCGATGCTGTCTGCCGCTTCCTGCGCGGTTCGCGTTGAGCTCTCGTAGATCTGTACACGGGTCTCAAGGCCGAGCGCGTCAAGCGCGGCCTGAACATCGTCCGGGGTCACCGAGTTAGCGATCTGAGTAGCCGCACAGGGCGAATGCCCGCGGCCCTGTGTGCACGCCGATGACGGGTGAGGTCAGGCTGCGCACGATATCCACAACCGGGAAAGCCGCCTTGATGCGCTCAGTGATGTGCTCGATCTCAGACGGATCGCTGTTGCCATCGGTGATGCCGATGTGCGCTGGTTTGTTTGGGTCAAGCTGCTCGATGAAGCGCTTGATGATCCCGTCAACAGCGCGTGAGCGCGTCCGTGTGCTGGGCCCGGCTTCCACCTCGCCCGTTTCATTGTTGACGTAGAGCATCGGTTTGATGTTGAGGGCGGTGCCGATCAGGCGCCGCGCGCCGCCGATCCGCCCGCCCTTGTGCAGGTATTCCAGTGTATCCACGTACAGCATGACGACCATCCGCGACCGCAGGTCCTCGATAGCCTTGAGGATCGCCTTGCAGTCGCCGCCTTCGTCACGCACTTTGGCCGCCGTCAAGACCTGCCAACCCAGCCCCATGGAAGTGGAGCGGCTGTCATGTACATGCACGGGGAAGTCCATGCGCTTGGCGGCCTGCAGCGCTGAGCTGTATGTTCCGGAAAGCTGTGTGCTGATGGTCAGGATGACGGCCGCTTCAGCGCCCGCTTCCCTGGCCTGTTGCAATACAGCCGCAAAATCAGCCGGGGTCGGCTGGGAGGTCATCGGCTGCACCGGGTCCGTTTCCAGGCGCTCGTAGAACTGTTTGGCAGTAATATCTCTGCCGTCGAGCAGTTCATCCTCGCCCCAGACGACATACAGCGGCACAACGTCGATGCTTTGTGCTTTGAACCGCTCCGCCGGCAGGTCGGCGGTGCTGTCCGTAATAATGGCAATCATGTGTGGTTTTCTCCTATATAACCGGCCAGCCCGAGCGCACCCGGCCCCACATGGACGCCGACAACGGGCCCAATCGGGACGATCAGCAGTTCGTCGGGTTTATGCTCCTTGCGGGTGCGTTCGGCCAGCGCGTTCGCTTCCTCATCACTCATCGTGTGGATCACAGCCACGTGCAGCGGGCGTTTCTTGCCTACCTCCTCAAAGAAGTTCGCGTACATGCGGTCAATGGCCCGTGAGCGTGTCCGCGTCCGGCTGCCTGACTGCACCTCGCCCTTCTCATGATCGACATAGAGCTCAGGCTTCAGGTTGAGCGCTGTGCCGATCAGGTGCTGCGCGCCACCGATCCGGCCGCCCTTGTGCAGATAGTCGAGCGTATCCACTGAAAAGCGCAGCTGCATGCGCTGCCGGGCTTTTTCCGCCGCGGCGATCATGCCCTCGGCATCGGCCCCGGCTTCACGTGCGCGGGCTGCGGCCAGTACCTGCCAGCCGAGTCCCATTGTGGTGGAACGCGAGTCCTTGGTGTGCACCTTGAGCGAAACCTCTTCTTTGGCGTTTAGCACAGAAGTCAGCGTGCCGCTCATATCTTTGCTGATCGTGATCACAACGGCCTCTTCTGCGCCTTCTTCGGCGGCCTGTTCGAGCGCCTTCTTGAATTCGAGCGGTGTGGGCTGTGCCGTCTTCGGGTGGATGGGGTCCTTGACGATCCGTTCGTAGAAACCCTGCGGGGTGATGTCCTGCCCGTCGAGCAGATCATCACTGCCCCAGATGACATGCAGGGGTACCACATGAATGTTGTACTTGTCCGTCAGCTCCGCCGGTAGATCCGATGTGCTGTCCGTGATCAGCGCGATGCGCTGTGTGTTGTCGGTCATTGGGTCTTCTCCTCTTAAACATGGGGACACCGAATCTAACACGCAAGCGTGCGCATAGTCACGCAGTTCATATCTCGACCGGGTCTGCGGAGATGGCATCCTTCAGGCCGCGGGCACGCAGATCGTCAAGTTCCTCTTCGGCGTAGGCGTCAAAATCAATCTCCGGATGGTCCACCGCGGATGTGCAGTCGGTGAGCAGGTGGAAGCGATCCAGCATGTCAGGGTTGTGCTCGCCAAAATATGCAAACAGTGACCGCGTTGACTCCAGGACGCAGTGGCTCTTGGCCTGCCCGGCGATGTAGATGCGGTCGTGCTGCGCAATCAGCTCGATCAGGTCCATGCGCAGGCCGCCGTTTTCAGCCTCCGCCACGTGGATCTCCGGCTCAAACAGCGAGTAATGCTCCGAGCGCGGGATGCGACCTTTGATCAGATAGGTTGGGTTAGTCTGACGGCCCGCTGCCAGATAACTGATCGCTTCGTACACCGTCGGCATGATGCGGTGCCCGAGCGTGCCGATCATGCAGTGGTACGGCCAGATAGTCAGGACTTTTTTGGCCTGCTCCTCCAACTTGCGGACGTATGCGGTGGACCAGTCTTCATCGCGGGTTGGCTGCCATTTGCGCGCCTCGATGTCCTCGGCATGGATCAAGGTGTAGGGTTCAGGATGCTCGCCGTCGTCTCCGATCCACCAGGCCGGGTAGAAGATCTGGTTGGGCAGGTGGCTGTCCAGTGAGGCGACCACCGTCGTGATCAAGCCCGCGTTGCGATAGATCCATTCAACGGTGCGGCGTGTATCGTCGACAGCGCCGGGCACGCTCAGCGATCCCTGCGGGTGCACAAAGTCCACCTGCATATCGACCAACAGCACCAGCGTCTTGAATTCGTCGGATTCGGCGGGCGGCAGGTCTGCTTCAAAAGCGGCATCCAGAATGGCCGGTGTGTCCGGCGTGAAGACAGTTCCGGCGCGGGTCGGGTCATAGAACTCAGGGAGCGTCACAGGTCAGTCCTTTCTGTGGTGTGCGCGGATAAGATGAGCAGTGTGCTGGGGTCTGGCATGGCTAAGAGTCTATCGTGTGGTATAGTCGCCTGACATGACATGCTGCAGACGGTGAGTGAGATGAAGATACGCATTGCGATAGCCATGCTGATCGCTGCGATTTTAGCGTGTAACGCGCCCTCAGCACAGCCCGAACCCACGTGGACGCCGTATATCCGGTACATTACCGCTACCCCGGATACCTTCATGGGGGAGGCGCTGCCGCCTGCCACGCCGCAGGTTGGGCCGTTCCAGGCTACACGCCCGCCGGATTTCGTTGAACCCACCCTCGATCTCAGCGATCTGACGCCCGCCGCACCGCTGCCCACAAGCTCAGCGACCGTCATCCTGCCGGACCAGCCGACCGCCACACCGCCTCAACTGCCCGACCAACCCACGGCCACGCCAACGGGTTCGGCTTCACCACCTGTGCCCGCCTCGCCGACAGCCCTGCCGCCCGCTGACCTCGGCACAAGCAGCCGGTTGGGGATCGCGTTCATCAACGGAGCGGACCATGTGATCTGGCCGGGCCGCCTGCAGCAGGGGCTTGATGCCGGTGCCGGGTGGAACCGGTTCCCGATCTACTGGTACGATGTGGAGCTTGCCGAAGACGAGTACACTTGGTCTATCTACGACGAGGCCTTCAGCACGGATGTGGCCGTCGGTCTGCAGACCAATGCCATTCTGCTTGGCGTGCCTGTCTTCTACCGGGGATTGAACGGTGTGCCCATAGGCCTGAATGAGCCCGTGTTTGCTGACGGCAGCGATACATTTGGCACGGGCAAGGCCATCAATCCGGACAATCA
>JAADYX010000221.1 GCA_010092885.1 Chloroflexota bacterium
GCCCTACCCGGAGTGACCCCCGCTCAGCCTCTCAATTTCTTCACTCAGCAGGTGTGGTGCCTCTTCAAAGCCGCGCTCACGGGCATACCGCCGCAGCCGTTCCAGCCAGGCGATCAGCGCGGGCGTGCCGGGTATATTCCGCCGCCGGATGATCCACACGAGATCCAGCAGATCGCGCTCGGGGAAGAACTCCACATAGCGGCTGGTGGCCAGCGGATTGAACTGCATGATCGCCTCGGCCAGTGCACGCGGATCGCCGTCAGCCTCCTCGGTCAGGTGCTCGGCTGCCAGATCCAGGACGCGCGTGTCGCCGTTCTCCAGCTTGATGCGCAGCACTTGGTGCAGCGCCTTGCGCACCCGCGGATCGTAGTGCGCGTTGAAAAAGGCCTCCACGATCTGCGGCAGGGCATCAACCCGGTACAGGGCACCGACCACCGCGCTGTACAGGCGGTTGTCCACCGTGAGTGAGAGGGCTTGCAGCAGCACCGGGATGTGGCGTGGTTCGGCATGGGCGGCCAGCAGCCGCACAGCACGCACCTGCCGCACGATGTCCTCGGTTTGCGTCGCCGCCGCGATCAGCAGGCGCTCGCGCTGCACACCGCCGATCCCCGGTTCGGCACCGGTCTGGCTGCGCAGGCCGCTGAGTTCCGGGCTGTCGTCATCGACTATTTCCATAAGACTAGTCCGCAACCGTTGCCATTTGGGGGGGGCAATGTTATACTTCGCCCCGTGCCGAATTTCACGATTAACCCCTTTCCTATTAAGGTGTCCATATGTCTGAGTGGACTTTTATCGCATTCTTGTTTGTGATTTCCTTTGCCCTGCCAGCCATACCCATTATTGCTGGTCGTGTGCTCGGACCGCGCAAACCCAACACCATTAAGACCGATACCTACGAATGCGGCCTGGAAACGGTCGGGGATACCTGGGTGCAGTTCAAGGTGCAGTATTACATCTTCGCACTGGTATTCCTCGTGTTTGATGTGGAAGTCGTCTTCCTGTTCCCTTGGGCCGTGGCCTATAACCAGCTGCCCTTGTTCGGTGTGATCGCGGGCATTGTCTTCATTGTCACACTGGCCGAAGCGCTGATCTATGCGTGGCGCAAGGGCGACCTTGAATGGCTGTAAGACGCTAAGGAGCCAGCATGGAACTCCCACCTATTGTTACGACGATCCTGGCCATCTTGACCGATGTGTTCACGGGCATCAATGATCTGTTGATGACCCTCTGGGTGGATACGCTCGGTCTCAGCGAACAGCTGGCCATGTCGATCAACACGTTTATTGGCGCGTTTGCCCTCGCGAACTTCGTGCTGCTCAACCTGATCCTGACCATCTGGTTTGAGCGCAAGGTCTCAGCGCGCGTGCAGGACCGGTTTGGTCCGAACCGCGTGGGCCCGTGGGGTATCCTACAGACCGTTGCGGATCTCGGCAAGCTGCTGACCAAAGAGATCATCATTCCAACCAACGCCGATATCGTGCCGTTCTTCCTGGCACCCCTGATCGGCGTGCTCAGCGTGATCACGATATGGGCGGTGGTGCCCTTCACACCGACAGCCATCGGCGCCGACCTGAGCGTTGGCGCGCTTTATTTTGTGGCCGTCAGCTCTCTCGGCCTGACCGCTATCCTGATGGCCGGATGGAGCTCCAACAACAAGTACTCCGTGCTCGGCGCATTCCGGGCGGTGGCGATGCTGGTCAGCTATGAAGTGCCGCTGTTCCTCGGTCTGATGATCCCGGTGATGCTGACCGGCACGATGAGCATGCAGGCCATCGTCGACTCTCAGCTTATCGCGTACTTCTTCGTGATGCCCGTGGCCGGGCTGATCTTCTGGACTGCGATGATCGCAGAGGTGGGCCGCCAGCCCTTCGACGTGCTGGAGGCCGAATCCGAGATTGTGGCGGGGTACAACATCGAGTACAGTGGCTTTGCCTTCGCGATCTTTTACGCTGCGGAGTGGGCACACGGCTTCACCATCTGCGCGCTGATGGCGGTGCTGTACTTCGCTGGGTGGCGCGGCCCGTTCGTTGAGACCATCCCGACGCTGGGCATTGTGTATCTCGGTGTGAAGGTCCTGGTGATCTACTTCATCCAGGTGTGGGCACGTTTCACCGTGCCGCGCCTGCGTCTGGACCACATCATGAACCTGTGCTGGAAGTTCTTGGTACCGGTTATGCTGGTGCTGCTGGTCGTGACCATCGTAATCGACAAAGCCGCCGCGGCGCTCATCCCGAACTACCTCGCCTACCTGAACCCGGATCTGCCCTATTTCCAGCGGTTGACCGGCATGCTGCCGCGGGCAGGGGTGCTGCTGTTCATCAACGTTATCGTCGGTGCGGGTGCGCTGCTGGCTGTCTCACGGCAGGGCCGCGCCGAACGCGAGCGCATCGAAGCGCTGCGGCTGGCCGAGATCGAACCGGCTGGCCCGATGGCCCCCATCGAAACCGGGGCGGATTGACCCTTTGCTTATGACAGGGGGCGCGGCATAACAGCGATCGCTTCCGCGCCCCTTTTGCATGATTGGAGACCGGTATGACTTTCTCCATTATCTGGATACCCTTCTTCCTGATGGCTGCCTTCACGATTGGCGGCGGCCTGGGTGTGGTGATCAGCCGCAACCTGATCCACGCGGCGTTGTTCCTGGCCCTCTCGCTCTTTGGTATGGCCGGGCTCTTCGTCCTGCTGGAGGCCACCTTCATTGCCGGCGCACAGGTGTTGGTCTACCTGGGTGCCATCGCCGTATTGATCACCATTACCATCATGGTCACGCGGCGGCTGATGGGCATCACGGAGACGGTGAACCGGCAGTGGCCCATCGCGGCGCTGATTTCCCTGCTGGTGTTTATCACCTTGACGGTTGTCAACGTGAACGCCTTTGGTGCAGTGCTTGAACCTGTTGCACCCGTGCCAGCCGATGACATCACCCTGCTCGGCCTTCTGCTCGCCGATGCTGAGGGCTACTTTGTTCCCTTTGAAGTCGCCTCCGTGCTGCTGCTTGCCGCGCTGATCGGCAGTATCGTGGTCGCGCGTGAGGCTCGGGAGTAACCCTATGATTCCGCTGTCCTGGTACCTGATTGTCGCAGCGTTTCTCTTCTCGCTGGGTGTGTACGGCGTGCTCGCCCGGCGCAACGCGGTCGCGATTCTTATGGCTATCGAGCTGATGCTCAACGCCGTCAACCTCAACCTGATCGCCTTCTGGCGCTACAACAGCCCCGGCATTATGGCCGGTCAGGCTTTTGTCCTATTTGTCTTCGCTGTGGCCGCCGCTGAGGCCGCTGTCGGCCTCGCGCTGATCATCTCGATCTACCGCAGCCGTGAAACGGTCATCGCCGAAGACGTCAACCTGTTGAAGTGGTGAGGCGCCTATGAACATCGAAATTCTGCTCTGGCTCATCCCGCTGCCCCCGCTGCTTGCGTTCTTTATCATTATGCTGTTCAGCCGCGGGAATAAAGTCTTCGCTGATGTGGTCTCCATCGGGGCGATGGTCGGCACCTGGGTCCTCTCGCTGATCGTCCTGTTTACCGCGCTCGGCATTGGTGGCTCGGAGTTGGGCAAGCACCCGATTGAGTCGTCCATCGAATGGCTGCCCATCGGCGAGATGCTGAGTACCGGCGAGGCTGCCCCCGAACCCGCCGAAGGCACTGAGGAAGGTCGCGAAATACCGGCCAACGCGGTGACTGAGGAGGGCTTTCGCATGGGCGTCATCCTCGATCCGCTCAACACCGTGCTGATCTTCTTTGTGCCCCTGACCGCCACCATGATCTTCATCTATGCTTCCGGCTATATGGGGACCGGCCATTACTGGACCCTCGTGCTGGAAGGCGAAGACCATCACGATGCTGATCAGCACGATGAGGACCACGATGTTGAGGCCCACCATGATGATCACGGCCATCACACGGTGGTCGATGACGCCGGGCGTACCATTGCCCACACGGATGCCACCAAGTGGAAAGCCCGCTTCATGGGGATTATCTCCCTGTTTGCAGGCGGCATGCTGCTGCTGACCATGGCTGATAACCTCCTGCTCCTGTTTATGGGCTGGGAGATCATGGGCCTGTGTTCTTATCTGCTCATCGGCTTCTGGAACGACCGCATCTACCCGAACGAGCCGGGACGCATCACGCCACCCTTCGCCGGGATCAAAGCCTTCATGACGACGCGCGCGGCTGATGTCGTCATGCTGATCGGCATCGCCTGGCTTTACTCGGTGACCGGCACCCTCAGCTACCGCGAGATCCTCTACAACGAAGAGGTCCTCCACGCGCTGGAGGCTATGGCCTTCCCGGCCAACCCGCTGCTGGCCCCGCTGGGCCTGTCTATCGGCGGCGCGATTGCGCTGCTGCTGTTCACCGGCACGGTCGGCAAGTCGGCGCAGTTCCCGCTGCACACATGGCTGCCCGACGCGATGGAGGGGCCAACGCCCGTCAGCGCGATGATCCACGCCGCGACGATGGTCTCGGCGGGTATTTACTTGCTGCTGCGCTTCTTCCCGCTGATCTCACTCGGCTGGGGCCACGGCGTGGAAGGCTTCCCGCTGCAAATGCAGATCATCGCCGGGGTGGGGGCGTTTACGGCGCTGTTCGCGGCAACAATCGCCATTGCTCAAAACGACATCAAGAAGGTGCTGGCCTACTCGACCATTTCGCAGCTGGGCTTTATGGTCGCCGCTGTCGGGATCGGTGCCTACATCGCCGCGGCCTTCCACCTGATGACACACGCCGTGTTCAAGGCGCTGCTGTTTATGGGCAGCGGATCGGTCATCCACGCTGTTGAGCACGGGGCCGAACACGCCGAACATCACGGCCACCACCTGCCCATTGACTTCGATCCGCAGGATATGCGCAACATGGGTGGCCTGCTCACCCGGCTGCCCATCACCGCCTGGACGTTTATCATCGGCGGTGCGGCGCTCTCCGGCTTCCCGTTCATCACGGCAGGGTTCTGGTCCAAAGACGAGATCCTGCTAGATGCTTGGCATGAGGCCCCCATCGTGTTCTGGGTGCTGGCCATTGCTGCCTTCCTGACGGCCTTCTACACGGCCCGGCAGATCGCTATGACCTTCCTCGGGGAGCCGCGCACAGTCGCCGCTGAGGAAGCCGGTCCGACGGGCTTCCGCATGGAGTTCCCGCTGATCGTGCTGGCTGTTGGTGCGGTGCTGTTGGGCTACATCGGGGTACACCCGGAAATGCCCGTGTTCGGCCCGATTTTCAGCCCGGACCCGGAAGGCAGTCCGTTCAAGCTGTTCGTTGGTAAGACGCTGCTTGAGTCGCCGGAACTGCTCGCTCTCGAAGCACCTTCCGTCATTACCTCGATCATTGTGGCCTTAGGCGGCCTTGCCGTGGGCCTGCTCGTGTACGGCCTGCGACCGCTGCAATCACCGGATAGCACCGACCCGCTCAAGCGGCTGCTCGGCCCGGTGCATACCCTGTTGGCCAACAAATACTATATGGATGAGCTCTACGACGCGGTCTTCGTGCGGCCAGCACAGGCCATTGCGGTCTTCATCTTCCTGGTGCTTGACCGCGGCATCATCGACAACCTCATCCACAGCATTGCGCGCTTCACGGAGTGGGTCGGCTTCCGCAACAAGGACTTCGACACGGAGATCATCAACGGCTTCGGCGACCGCTTCGCGCGGTCCGTGGCACAGACCGGCCAACAGCTCAAATACAGCCAAACCGGACGCATCCAGCAATATCTCGTCGTGGTCGCGACGGGGGTTATCCTGCTGTTTGGCGTCTTTCTCTATACCATCTTCCTCAGGTAGGAGCACCCAATGACCTTTGAAGAGTTCCTACGCCAGAGCATACTCACGCTGATCACCTTTGTGCCGTTCCTTGGCGGCGGCATCCTGATGCTGCTGCCCGAAAAGAACAACACGCACAAGAACATCATTCGCTGGGCGGCGCTGCTGTTCAGCCTGATCCCGCTGGGCCTGTCCATCCTGCTGTGGATCTGGTTTGTGCAGTCACCGGAACCGTGCAACTCGATAGTCGCTAATCCCTGCTTTGAAGTCGACTGGCGTTGGTTCCCGGCGATCAACGCCCGCTACCATCTCGGCGTGGACGGCATCAGCCTGCCGCTCATCCTGTTGACGGCCATCCTGACTCCGTTGGCCATCCTGATGTCCTGGGACATCGACGACCGGGTGAAGGTCTACATGGGCCTGTTCCTCACGCTGGAAATGGGCATGATGGGCGTCTTCGTCTCGCTGGACCTGCTGCTGTGGTTCGTCTTCTACGAGTTTGGCTTGGTGCCGATGTACCTGCTGATCAACCAGTGGGGCTCCGAGCCGCCGCCCGATGCGGAAGAACGGCGCGCCCAAGGCGAGATCGTACGGGACCGGCGCTATGCCAGCGTCAAGTTCATGATCTACACGATTGCGGCGTCGGTCGGCATGCTGCTCTCTATCGCCTTTATCGGGGGCGTTGCCGGGACGTTCAGCATCCCGGACCTGACAACCCTCTGGCCTGCCCTTGAAGGCGGCACCGGCGTACTGGCTGAGGTCGGCGTGCCCGTCGTCAAGACGGTGACCTTCATCCTGATGACGGTGGCCTTCGCGGTGAAGGTGCCCCTGTGGCCCTTCCACACCTGGCTGCCTGACGCCCATACGGAAGCACCCACTGCTGGGTCGATGATTCTGGCGGGCGTGCTGCTCAAGCTGGGCGCGTATGGCTTCATCCGGATTATCCTGCCGCTGTTCCCTGAGCAGGCTCACGTCTTTGCGCCCGTGCTGGCCGTGCTCGCCATGCTCGCGATTGTGCTGGGCGCTTATGCCAGCTTTGCCCAGACGGACTTCAAGCGGCTGGTTGCCTACAGTTCCGTGAACCATATGGGCTTCGTGATGTTGGCTATCGCTGCGGCGGCTTGGGTCGGCTATGGCAGCGCCTTCGCCGAAGGGGCCAACCGGACCAGCGCCATCATCGCTATGAACGGGGCCGTCCTGCAGATGGTCAACCATGGCATCAGCGCCGCCGCGATGTTCGCCTGTGTTGGCATGTTGTATCACCGCACCCACACCCGTGACCTGACCAAATACGGCGGCGTGTGGGCTATCGCGCCCGCCTACGGCTTTGTGATGGGCTTCACCGCGATGGCATCCTTGGGCTTGCCGGGCCTGAACGGCTTCGTCAGCGAGTTCATGGTGGTGCGCGGCGTCTTCCCGATTGGCGCCGGTGAGACGGCCATCTTCACGCTGATGGTCATCATCAGCATGTTGGGCCTGCTGTTCACGGGCGCTTATGTGCTCAAGGCGCTGCGCAACGTGCTGCAGGGGCCTGTTAACCCGGAGGCGGTCGAACTGGCGCATGGACACCCGCTGGAAATGAACATCCGGGAGGGAATCGCCATGGCACCGCTGCTTGTGCTGATGCTGGTGTTGGGCGTGTATCCCTTCTGGCTGGTAGAGATCATCAACAGCACGATCACCGTCATGTGGTCGTGATCAACCCTACCCCGGGCGGGCTGCGGTCCGCCCGGGCACAACAAAGGAAATATCTTCTATGGAAGCGTTTCCATTCTTAACGATTATTACATTTGCGCCCGTCGTTGGCGCGATTGTCTTGCTGCTGCTGCCGCCGGAAAGCCGCATGGAGGACCAGGCTCGCATCGACCGCGTCAACCAGATCGTCAAGATCCTGGCGTTGGTCTTCACCGGGATCTCGCTGGTGCTGAGCCTGATCGTCTATGTCTACATCTACCAGCAGTACGGGCCGGATGCCAGCGTGCCTACGCAGGAGGCCATATTCTTCCTGGAAGACGGCCCCATCGAATGGGTGCCGCAGATCGGCATCACCTACCATATGGGGGTGGACGGCATCTCCGCGCCGATGCTCCTGCTGACCGGCCTGGCGTCGTTCTGCGGTGTGCTCATCTCGTGGAACATCAACCGCCCGCGTGAGTTCTTTGCGTGGTTTATGCTGCTTGTAGCGGGCGTGTACGGTGTGTTCGTTGCGCTGGATATGTTCCTGCTGTTCTTCTTCTACGAGCTCGCCATCTTCCCGATGTACCTGCTGATCGCGGCGTGGGGCTGGAAGGTCCTGCGTGAGTACGCCGCCATGAAGCTCACTCTCTACATCCTGATCGGATCGGTGATCTCCATCGTCGGCGTGATCGCGATGTACTTCCTGATGCGCGATGCGGGCGTGACGGCCAGCTTCAACATCTACGATCTGATCGCCGCCCGCGATGCCGGGGTCTTTGACCAGGTCATTGTGGAGAACATCCCCTTTGTCGGCATTGACAACGTAACCTTCGCGCAGGCCTGGTTCCCGTTCATCTTCTTGGGGTTCGCGGTGCTGGCAGGCATTTTCCCCTTCCACAACTGGAGCCCCGACGGGCACGTTGCCGCACCGACCGCCGTCTCCATGATCCACGCGGGCGTCTTGATGAAGCTGGGTGCGTACGCCGCGCTGCGGGTCGCTGTATTCCTGTTGCCGGAAGGCGCGCTGGTCCACCTGCCGTGGATCATCGTGCTCTCGCTGGTGAACGTGGTGTACGGTTCGCTGATCGCGCTGGTGCAGCGTGACTTCAAGTACGTGATCGGCTTCTCATCTGTATCGCATATGGGCCTTGTCTCCATGGGCATCGCGACGATGAACGTCACCGGCATGACGGGCGCGGGCCTGCAGATGTTCAGCCACGGCGCGATGACGGCGCTTTTCTTCGCCACGGTGGGCATGGTCTACGACCGCGCCCATACGCGCGATATCCCGTCGTTGGGCGGCTTCTGGCAGAAGATGCCAACCGTCGCGATTGCGTTTGTGCTGGCCGGTTTCGTCTCGATGGGCATGCCCGGCCTGTCCGGTTTTGTTGCGGAGTTCCCGATCTTCAAGGGGTTGTTTGAGGCATCGCGAGACCTGACGCTGGTCACCAGCGGCCAGCCGGCAACCTACTACGCGATCATCGCCATCATTGCGGTGTTGGCCATCCCGATTACGGCGTTCTATGTGCTGCGTGTCACCTACCGGGTGTTCTTCGGCGAGTTCGAGCCCGCGCGCTATCATGACCCGATCACCGATGTCACAACTATTGACAAGGTGGCCATGCTGATGCTGGGCAGCACGCTGGTGCTGTTGGGCGTCTTTCCATTCCTGATGTCTGATATGGTCGAGGGCGCGATGCGACCCATCGCGTTCTTGCTGGGAGGTTAACCGTGTTCATAGAACCAACCCCCATCGCTGAAATACTCGTTCCTCTGCTGCCGGATATCGGCCTGCTGATCGTGCTCCTGTTGGTCCTGTCAATTGACCTGTTCACCTCAGGGCCGAGCAACCGCTCCCTTGGCGTGATCACGGCTGTAGGGCTGCTGGTGGTCATGGCTGCCGATCTGGCTGTTGGGTTTGGCCTGGGCGCGGTCAACAATCCGGATTTCACCGGCCCTGCGTTGGGCGGCATGCTGGTCTATGATCAGCTCTCGCTCATCTTCCGGACAGCCGTGCTGCTCGGCGGCTCAATCGCCGCGCTGATCTCGCTGAATGTGGAGGGCCTCGGTCGCAGCGGTGAGTAC
>JAADYX010000222.1 GCA_010092885.1 Chloroflexota bacterium
CATGATCTCCGACGCAATGAAGATCCACATTCCCAGCTTGCTGTTGTCGAGCCCGATCACCTCTTCAGGCTGTTCGGTTGGCCCTTCGGCTGCAATTGCCTGGCTCACCGCCGAAATCTGGACTACAGCGGGTTGGGCGCGTTCCGCCTCGTTTTCCACTGCGCGGCGCTGGTGCTGCTCAGCCGCCACGGGGGCAAACCGCCGCTCGCGGTCCACCTGGAACATCATGGTTGCGATGCCGCCTGCCGTTGCCCCGATCAGAAACAACGAGCCCACAATGACAAGCGCCATCAACACCAGGGGGTCAAGACTTTCTAACACCCTTACCTCCTCTGGATAGTTTCATAGTGCTCAACGCGGGCCAAAAGCCCAAATTCCACCCCCCACCGCCAACAGGATCACACCAATGATCAGGAAGGACCGGTTGACCACTCCTATCAGCAGGAACGTCGCCCCAGCGGAAACCACAATGGGTGCCGCGCTGGGGCTGGGCATGTGGATTTTCTCGTGATGGTCGTTTTCTTCAACCATAAATCAATCGCCTTTGACGTGCAGCGGGTGCCGAAGCACCCGCCTTTGGAACAAGGATCACCGCTCAGTCACCGGCAGCGCGTGCGCTGTCCTTCAGCGCCATACGGGCGTCCCGCACAGGGCGAAGGCTCTTCACCACCGGGATGCGAGCGAAGTTGAAATACGGCGGCGGGGAGGATGTGGCCCATTCCAGGGTGTCGGCCTCCCACGGATCGTCACCGGCCTTTGCGCGCTGGCTGGCACTGATCGGGATATTCGCCAGTGCCACAAAGAAGGCCACGGCAATCAGCAGGGCGCCCGCAGTCGCCGCCAGGTTGTACTCTGTCCAGCCGCGTGCCGCCGGGTAGTCAAAGTAGCGGCGGGGCATGCCCAGCAGGCCGAGGATGTGCATCGGGAAGAAGGTCAGGTTGAACCCGACAAACATCAACCAGAAGTGGATCTTGCCGATCTTTTCGTTCAGCTTCCACCCTGTGAACTTCGGCCACCAGTAGTAGAGTGCGGCCACACCGCCAAAAATGCTGCCCCCAAACAGGACGTAGTGCAGGTGTGCCACGACCCAATAGGTATCGTGCAGCTGGCGGTCCAGCGGCATCACCGCCTGGAACACACCGCTGATCCCACCGATCAGGAACATGCTCAAGAAGCCGATGCTAAACAGCAGCGGCGTATCAAACTTGAGTGACCCGCCTACCATAGTGAAGATCCAGTTGAACATCTTCACACCGGTCGGTACCGCGATGATCATGGTGGAGAGCGCGAAGAACGCCTCAAGGACGGGTGAAAGCCCGGTTGTGAACATATGGTGGGCCCACGTGGTGAAGCCCAGCGCGCCGATCGCGATGGTGGACCACACAATCGCGGCGTAGCCGAAGATCGGCTTGCGCGAGAACACCGGCAGGATCTCCGAGATCGCGCCCATCGCGGGCAGGATCATGATGTAGACCGCCGGGTGTGAGTAGAACCAGAACAAATGCTGCCACAGCACCGGGGCTCCCGCCTCCGGTACAAAGAATTGCGTGCCGAAGTTCCGGTCAGCGATCTGCATGGCCAGAGCGCCGCTCAGCATCGGTGTGGCAAGCAGGACCATGAACGCTGTCACCAAAAGGGACCAGGTGAACAGCGGCATCTTAAACAGGGACATGCCCGGGGCACGCATATTCAGGATGGTGGTGATGTAGTTCACCGCACCCACTGTCGAAGAGGTGCCGATCAACACGATGCCGATGGCCCACAGGTCAACGCCCACCTCCGGCGAGAAGGTTGTACTCGTGAGTGGCGCGTAGCCCGTCCAGCCGACAGCGGCCGCGCCGCCCGGCGTCAGAAAGCTTGCATAAATGGTCAGGCCGCCGAACAGGAACATCCAGAAGCTCAGCGCGTTCAGCCGCGGGAAGGCCATATCCCGCGCACCGATCTGCAGCGGAACCAAGTAGTTGCCCAGGCCACCCGTCAGGAACGGGATGACAACCAGGAAGATCATGGTTGTGCCATGCAGTGAAAATGCGCGGTTGTAGCCTTCAGCAGTTAGAACCTGACCGCCCGGCAGTGCGAGCTCAAGCCGCACCAGGACGGCCAGCAGACCGCCCACAGCAAAGAAGATCGCCGCCGAGAGCATATACATAATACCGATTTTTTTGTGGTCTACGGTTGTCAGCCAGCCCAGAATACCCCGAGCCTCGGCTGCCGTTGTTTCAGGTTGGCGTGCAACGGTTGCCATGCTTATTCCTCCACGTCTCGCTAACGACTAGTTCTCCAGCAAATAGGCGATAAGATCGGCCAGGTCTTGATACGTCATACGTTCGCCGTAGTCTTGGGGCATCACACACGGGTACCCCGCCACGACGTAGTCACACGGCAGCAGAATGGACTCGCGCAGATACTCTTGTGCAGTGTAGTCTGCGATGCGCGTGGCCGCTCGGTCACCGAGGCCCTGAATCGAGGGCCCAACCCCGTCTGTGCCGTCCAACGAGTGGCAGGATATACAGTTGTAACCCTCCCCAAACAGCAGCTCGCCGCGTGCCGCGTCGCCGGGCGGGAGTTCTGTAGTCAGATCCGTGCCCGCTGTATTGGCTGCCAGTGCTTCAGCCTCAGCAACCTTCTCGGCCATCCACTCATCGAACTCAGCCTGCGGAACCGCACGCACATCAAACAGCATGTTATAGTGCTCAAGCCCGCAGAATTCGGCGCACTGCCCGGCATAGGTGCCCTCATCCACAGTCACCCAAAAGACGTTTACCGTGCCCGGGATGGCGTCGTATTTGCCCGCTATCTCCGGTACCCAGAAGCTGTGGATCACATCGCCACCTGTGATCTGGAATTCAACCGGTGTGTCTGCCGGGATGAAGAGATCATCAGCGGGCGTGAAAATCGTGATCTCTGTATCCGGGTAGCTGAACTCCCAGAACCACTGCCGCCCGACCACCTCGATTACGTACGCATCGTCCGGCGTCTGACGGGCACGGTTGGCCACATCCAGCGTCAGCACAAACAGCGCGATCATGATCAGAGTCGGGATGACCGTCCAAACGATTTCCAACGTCGGGTTGCCGTGGATCTGCTCGGGCATTTCGTGCTCGTAGCGCCGCCGGTAGCGGATGATCGTGTAGATCAGCAAACCCTCGACAATAACGAATACCACACCGGCAATCGCCAGGACGATCCAGAACAGCTGGGAAAGGTCGCGGGCGATGTTGGAAGCAGGGTTCAGCGGTGAGGGTGGAGCAGCGCCTACAGTCATCGGTAGGATCAACGCGGCAGCCAGTGCAACAACTGCAACGGAAGCCAGGCGCAGAACCTTAATCGTGTTTTTGTTCGGCATGTTTTCTACGCATTCACTTGTGTGAAGACCGTTGAGAACAGGGATTTTTGTTATCTGTGAACGATAGAACTATCGTGTGCGCATAGTATATATCTTCTGTGTCTGAATAGTCAACTTTCAGCATGTCTCTGCGGGCGCCGCTGTGCTACAATCCGCAGACCGGTTTTGACTGAGGTGATAAACGTATGGACACTGACAATTCATCCAATGTGTGGCAGGCCGTCATGCGCGGAGCCGTTTTGGGCATCGCGCTGGGCGCGGCGTTTGTAGCTGGTTACGTCGTCAATGAGGGGCTGGGCCAGCGGCAGCAGCCGACTTCCTACGCCCTGCTGCAGGAAGCCGAACAGCTGCTTGATGCCCACTATCTGCGGGACCTGCCCGCCACTGAAGACCGCATTCACGGAGCGGTTGGGGGCATGGTCAGCGCTGTTGAGGATCCGTACACCGTCTTCGTTGAGCCGCGCAATGCTGAGGTCGACGAGGGCAATTTAGCGGGCCGGTTCGGCGGTATCGGTGCGGTCATCACGCTTGATGAAACCGGTCAGTTCGTCATTACCCGGGTCTATCCGGACAATCCTGCTGCCGAAGCGGGTGTACGGTCCGGTGACATCCTGCGGGCGGTGGACGGTCAATCGATTGAAAGCCTTGGCGCGGAGATGAACGCTGTGCTCGCCGCCATCCGGGGTGATGTCGGCGACCCGCTGACGCTCACTGTGGAACGCGACGGCGAAATACGCGACTATGAGATGGTGCGCGTGGAAGTCCTCGTGCCTGCCGTCTTCTGGGAAATGACAGACAACCCCTCGGTTGGGTACATTCATATCACACGTTTCACCGATCGCTCACCGGACGAAGTTGTCGAGGCCATCGCTGATCTGAAAGCACAGGGTGCGCAGGCCCTCGTTATCGATCTGCGAGGCAACGGCGGCGGATTGGTCGATGCTGCCGTTGGCATCCTGGACGAATTCGTCACAGGTGGGGTGGTGCTCATTGAGGAGCGCAAGGGCATGCAGCCGGAGGAATTCACCGTTTCTCGCCGGGGCACCGCCCTTGAGCTGCCGTTGGTTGTGCTGGTGAATGGCGGCACGGCCAGCTCATCGGAGATCGTGGCCGGGGCACTGCGCGACCGGGGTAGGGCGGTGCTCGTCGGTCAGCAGACGTTTGGCAAGGGCTCAGTCCAGCTGATCTTCGAGCTCAGCGACGGGTCCTCGCTGCATGTCACCAACGCCGAATGGCTCACGCCCGACGGAAATCGCATAGAGGGAGCTGGCCTAGTGCCTGATGTACTGGTCGAGCCGGTTGAAGGCATTGATGCGGAACTACAGGCCGCTTTGGATTATCTCAACGAAACACTTCAGGTTGCCGACACGTCAGAGTAACACACGAGCTAGACAAGAAGAGGAATGCATGATGGCACAGGAAAACGGACAGAACAGCGGAGCCCGTGGTCTGCTGCGTGCGGCCTTCACCTTTATCGGGATGGTGGCTGTTTTTGTACTCGGAACGGCGATCGGCATCGGCCTCGGTGTCTTCGTCATCGACTCGCCCGCATCAGCAGCGGCCCCACTTTACAATCCCGATGCAAGCGTGGACGCTGAAGCGGATCTCTCCATCTTCTGGGAGGCATGGAACACGGTAGAAGACCGCTTCTACTACGATATTCCCTCCGAACAGGACCGCGTCTACGGGGCCATTGAGGGCATGCTCACTGCGCTCGACGATCCCTATACAGCCTTCACCGACCCAGAAGTGACGGCCATCCTCAATGAGGATACCAGCGGCAACTTTGAGGGTATCGGAGCGTACGTCGAAGAGGCGCGCGAGGGCGGCGTCTACATCATCCGTACCTTTGAAGGCGGCCCTGCCGCCGAAGCCGGGGTGCGCGGTGGCGGTATTATCGTCGCCGGCGACGGTGAAGACATCGCCGCCAACCTC
>JAADYX010000027.1 GCA_010092885.1 Chloroflexota bacterium
CCACCACACCCTGATCGCGATAGGCCTGCCATGTGGCCTCCAGATCGGGCGCTTCTTCAGCGCAGGGCGCACACCAGCTCGCCCAGAAGTTCAGCACGATGACCTGCCCCTCCAGTTCGTCCAGGCTGTAGGTCTCGCCGCTGTAGGTCGTCAGGGTGAAGTCCGGTGCGGGCCCGGCATCTGCCGGACCGGCAAACGACCGCACCAGCACCAGCCCCATCACACCGATGGCGATCATCAGGACGGTCCAGGCGATCATGCGTCCCCACCGGATCTTGCGCTGCGGAAGGGCATCCGTTGTCATAGGGTGAACTCCTGCAGATCGCTTTCCACACGGGCCACATATTCCGGGTCGAGGTCGTCGTAGGCAGCAGCCGGTGCCTGACCGGCCCCCGCGATCAGCGCATCCGGCGCGATCCGCGTCAGCCCAACGATCAGCACCACGGCCCCGATCAGCGCGCCGCCCACCGGCAGCACCCACAGAAAGCGATCAAAGCTGGCCGCATCCGGGGTGGCCAGCACGCGCCGTCCATAGCGATCGGCAAAGCTGGCCCGGATCTCCTCCTCGGTGGCACCGGCTTCCAGCATCGCTCGGATCTCAGCGCGCCAGTCGGCACAGGCCTGCGTGCCGCACACATCCAGCGGCACATTTTCACACACGGGGCAGTACAGCCCGCTGGCGATCGCGTTGACTTCATCGGTCGTGACGGGTACCTCTGGTGTGGGATCCTGCATCGTCAGGCCCGCAGCCACCAGCAGGAAGGCAAACCAGATAGGCATCATTCCTCCACGAGCAGCAGATGTTCAGTCTCACATGTGTTCATAAGTGTGTCATAGCGGTCACGGGGCAGCACGTGTACGTGCGCATCACGCCCCCCACGTTCGGCCAACAGGACCACCACGTCCGCCACACTGTAGACCTCCTGCATGGTCTGGGCCATGCGCCACGCCATCGCGACCAGGTCCGGTTCCGGCAGCGGACTCTCGTCCACCCGGATGATCAGAATGTGGACGGCAGCCGGGCCGCTTGTATCGATAAATGCCGCCGCGCGGCGGTCCCCGTAGATCTGGTGACTGGTCAGCGTGGCCCGCATATCATTGCAGAAGCAGCACACGGGGTGATCCTTTCGTTGACTATGCAGGCCATGGGCTCACCGTCAGGGCAGTTCTGCCTGCTGCGGGACAGCTTCGTCGTAGCGTGTGGGGCACTTGAGCAGCAGTTCGTCGGCGTAGAACACGCCATCCGCGCCCAACTCCCCGGTTACGATCGCCTGTGCCTCATGCTGGAGGAGTTCCGGCATAGGCTCATTATACAGGACAACCTGGATCCGCTGCGCGGCGGGGTCGTTGACCGCCTGGTGCAGGACCTCAGCCAGGCCGCCCTCGTCGGTGATCTCAGCGGCGGAGGCGGGCACATGCGCGATGTCGAAGCTCAACGTCTGGCCGTCAAAGCTGATGCTCTCCCCGATCACCGCGCCGGATACCCGGATGGTCCGCTCACTCATGGTGAGCTCCTCGCTGCGCGCGACCAGGTCATTGACCGTGATAAAGTATTCCTGCTGGTTGAGCAGGTTGCTGACGATCAGGTAGGCGACGGCGGCCAACAGGACAATACCGCCCACCAGAAATTTGGTGCGTCCGCCGCTGGACGGCAGGACTGTTGCGTGATCGGTCATAGAATTTGCCTCATCGGACAAGCTACCGTGTTCGAGGTTGGCCGGATCGTACCATTTCGCACAATACGGGTGCAAATGGTCAGCTTCCGCTCTGCCACCCCAACCGGTAGAATGTCTGCGCCATCAGAATATCCCACGCGATGGAGCCAATCGTCGCCCCCAGCCCGAACAGCCCTGCGAACGCCGTCACCGGGATCAGGATGCCGAACCCAACCAGGGATGTTGTCAGCCCGATGATGCCCGTCGCCCGGGTGAAGACGGTGCTGCGCAGCTTCAACACGGCGAAGATCACCCCAGCCAGGTTGATCAACACCTGTGAGAGCGCCCACGCTGTGCCATCGAATACCGCGGGCAGTGTCTCACCCGCGGCGAGGTACTGCACACGGACCGCATCGCTTTCAAGCAGCGGCCGTGAGAGCATAAAAAACGACGCACCCATCAGGCCGAGCACAAGCGCGATCAGCGCGTACGACTCGTTGACGTGTTTGAGCGCCGCATACAATGCCATCGCCTGGAAGATGTAGATCAGGCTGATGATGGGCACAGAGAGGTCCAGCGAGGCCAGACCGCCCAGGCGATTGCTCTGCAGCGTGTGGCCACCGCCAGCGCGATGCTGGCCACAAACCCGATGCGGTAGAGATCCCTCCACCGTGCGATATCAGGGGCGGCCTCAACCATTGAGGACCTCCACGTTCACAGCAAGGGCTTTGGCCCAGGTGGCCGCCCGCTGGAGTTCCCCGTTCATCAGCGGCCCTTCGATGCCTTCCACCAGGAAGCCCTCCGGCGGCACCACCAGCTTCGCGCCTTTTTTGGCCAGCCGCCGCCCGATCTTGGGGGCCGCATAGCCGAACATGGTAACACTGGTGCGCGTATCAAACGCGGCGACGCGCGTCCCCCGCAGCAAGGGCGAGGCAGACAGCAGCTCGTGGATCCCCTCCGTAGGGAAGCCGCCGTGCGTCGGCGAACCTATCACCAGCAGGTCGAGCCCTTTGAGGTCGGCGGCGTCGGCATCGCCTGCTCGCTGCACCCGCACACCGAGAATCGCACCCACGGCGAGCGCGATCTGTTCGGTATTTCCATAATCCGAATCGTAGATGATCAGCGCGTTCATATGCCTCTTCCTTCTACTGTGCGCAGGCACAGCTCAAGGCCGCTGGCGAACTGTCTCTTAAGAACCGTATACGGAAATTATGCGCCGGCCGTTGCGCGATGTCATGACTCCGCCTGCATGGATGCCGCCAGGTCATCGGCGTGTACATAGAACAGGCCAAACAGGATCGCGAAGGCAAAGTCGATGAACCCCGCGAGGAACGTGACCACACTGATCGCATCACGCAGGAGGAAAACAAAGAAGATGGCAAATATGGCAGCCTTGCCGATGGCACCCATCAGCGCGAATGAGAGGGTCCACAGGGGGCTGTAGGGCACGCTGTAGCCAGCGCTGTTGAACATCAGATCGTGACGCTCCCCACGCCTAAAGGCGGGGGCTTCTGA
>JAADYX010000223.1 GCA_010092885.1 Chloroflexota bacterium
ACGGAGCGGGGCCACCACGTTATCGACAGCGGCCCGTATGCCATCGTGCGCCATCCCGGCTATGCCGGTGCCGTCCTCGCTTGGATCGCTGCCCCGGTCGCGCTGCACACTCTGTGGGCTCTGCTCCCTGCCTGCCCTCACACCGATGGTGTGGGGGTTCGGTGTGTTGACCCGATACAATCAGAAGGTGCCAACAATGATGTGATTTGAGGACTACCCATGTACCAAAAGGGCTTCGAGACCCTGTCGACCGAACACACGCTGCCCGATCTGCCGGTGCACGGCCAGATCCCGGCATGGCTGAACGGTACCCTGATCCGCAATGGACCCGGCCAGTTTGAAGTCGGTGACCGCCGCCTGACCCACTGGTTCGATGGTTTTGCGCAGCTGCACGCGTTCACGATAAGCGGTGGAGCGGTGACGTACCGGACCCAATTCCTGAAGACGCGCGGCTATGAGGCCGCCAAGGAGACAGGCACGATCAGCTATGCCGAGTTTGGTACTGATCCCTGCCGGACCACGTTCCAGAAGATCTTCTCCGTGTTCAAGCTGCCCAGCACGGATGACTTCAGCCTGAACGCCAACGTCAATATCACACGCCTCGCCGGGCAGATGGTCGCCTTGACTGAGGTCGCGGTGCCTATCGCTTTTGACCCGGAGACACTCGATACGCTGGGCGTGGTTGACTACGAGGATGCGCTCAACGATGTGATCACCACGGCGCACCCTCACTATGATTACCGGCGCAGGCGGCAGGTCAACTACCTGTCCCATATTGGGCCGGTCAGTGCGTATAAAGTCTATGGCCTCGCCGAGGGCAGCACCAACCGCAGCGTGATCGGCACGCACAAAACGCGCCAACTCGCCTATATGCACAGCTTCGGCATGAGCCAGAACTACGCCATCCTGGTCGAAACACCGTTTGTCGTGAGCCCGGCTGATCTGCTGGTGGGCAAGGCATTCATGAACGCCCTGCATTGGAAGCCAAATCGCGGTACCATCTTTACTCTGATCCACCTGGATACCGGCGAAGTTGAGCACTATGAGGGCGAAGCGTTCGCGAGCTTTCATCACGTCAATGCCTTCGAAGAGGACGGCTTCCTCAATGTCGATCTGGTCTGCTATGACGATGCCCTGATCTACACGCTGGGCTTCCAACTGGAGACCATCTTGGATAAGGGTGAGCGCGTGCCCTCCGGCGAACTGCGCCGCTACCGGATCAGGTTGGGCAGTGACCGGCCCGCCCAACGCGAGGTGCTCAGCCCGCAGCCTATGGAACTGCCACGCATCAACTACAGGCGGTTCAACACACAGCCGTATCGCTTTGCCTACGGTATTTCCAACAGCCTGGAACACCCGGACGGATTCGCCAACCAGCTGGTCAAGGCGGATGTGCAGGCACGCGAGGCGGTCGTCTGGCGGGAGGAAGGCACCTATCCCGGTGAGCCCGTTTTCGTCGCCGCACCGGATGCCACGTCGGAAGATGACGGTGTCGTGCTTTCTGTGGTGCTCCACGGCGAGGCCGGGACGTCGTTCCTGCTCGTCCTTAATGCGCAAACATTCACCGAACTGGCCCGGGTGCCCGTACCGCACCATATACCGTTTGGGTTCCATGGGCAGTTCCTTAGCTAACCTGTTGACCGGAGACGTAATCTGTGCCCATTGTTGAAATCCTTCTGATACTCCTGTTTATCACGATGAACGGCGTGCTCGCCCTCTCGGAGATCGCTATTGTTTCGGCCAACCCCGACCGGCTGAGCGCACGCGCCGCTCAGGGTGACAGCGGTGCAGCCGCTGCACTGGCGCTTTCCAAGCAGCCGACCCAATTCCTTTCCACCGTGCAGATCGGCATTTCGCTCGTCGGCATCCTGACCGGTGCTTTCGGTGGGGCGACGGTGGCAAACCATGTGGCCCCCCTGTTGGACGATCTGCCGCTGATCGGGCCCTACGCGCGTGCCGTCAGCGTCGGTCTGGTGGTTGTTGCCACCACCTATCTGTCGCTGGTCATCGGGGAATTGGTGCCCAAACGCATTGCCATCTCGGATACGGCGCGGTGGGCATCGCTCATTGCTCCGCCCATGCAGATCCTCTCCCGCCTTACACGTCCGCTGGTGGCCGCGCTGTCCGTTTCAACGAACACGGTGCTGCGCCTGTTGGGCGAACCGCTGACCAGTGACGACAGCGTCACCGAGGAGGACGTGCGCGCCCTGATCCAGCGGGGCGCCAAGACCGGAGTCTTCCTCCCGACGGAGACTGCCATCGTGGAACGTGTCTTCCGGCTGGATGACCGGCGCGTCGCTGCCCTGATGACACCCTACCCGGATGTCATCTGGTTGGATATCAACGATCCGATGGAGGACAATATGCGCACGGTCATTGAGGCGGGCTTCAGCTACTATCCGCTGTGTGATGGTGACCTCAACGATATGATCGGGGTGGTGGCGGCCAAACAGGTGCTCGCCCGCGCGGCCCGCGGCGAACCGCCGGATCTGCGCGCCGACAGCATTGATCCCCTGCTGGTGCCGGAGGGCATCCGCGCGCTGACGATATTGGAACAGTTCAAGGCAAAAGGGCTGCGTGTTGCCATGGTTGTTGACGAGTACGGCAACATCCAGGGCATCGTGACTCTGGCCGATTTCCTGGCGGAGATCATCGGGGCGACGGCGGATGTCAGCGATGTGCCGCAGGTTGTCGAGCGCTCGGACGGCACCATGCTCATGGACGGCACAATGCCCGTTGACGACCTGTTCAACCTGATCGACACATTGGACCTGCCCGTCGAATCGGAGCGGGACTACCAGACGGTAGCCGGTCTGGTGATGGCGACGCTGGGCGACATCCCGCGTGAAGGGGATGCGGTTCGCATTCCACCCGTCACCCTTGAAGTCATCGATATGGATGGCATGCGCATTGACAAACTGCTGCTCACACAGGAGAAATCAGAATGATCACTGGCGTCCACCACGTACAAGTCACGATACCGCCCGGCACAGAGTCGGAGGCCCGGGCCTTTTACATCGAGGTCCTCGGTCTACGTGAGATCCCCAAGCCCGAATCGCTGCAAGGCCGCGGCGGCTTCTGGCTGCGGGTCGGCGACCGCGAACTGCACATCGGTGTGGACGAAAGCGGCGACCGTTCCGAAAGCGGTGCGCACGTGGCTTACCGCGTTGCCGACCTCGCCGCCGTGCGCCACCGGCTGAACGAGCACGAGATCCCGATCACCGAATCGGTGCCCATACCCGGCTACCAGCGCTTTGAAATCCGCGATCCGTTCGGCAACCGCGTGGAGTTCATCCAGCCGGAGATTCGCGGGCGCATCACGATCAGCAGTGGCGCACCTTGGGAAGAGGTGGCCGGGTACTCACGGGCCGTTCGCGTGGGCGATACGATCCATGTGGCGGGCACAACCGCCACCGATTCGGCAGGGGAGGTGATCGGCGTGGGCGACGCCTACGCGCAGACACGCGCCTGCATCACCAAGATCGAGCGTGCGTTGCAGGAAGCAGGGGCCAGCCTCTCCGATGTGGTGCGTACGCGCATGTTCGTCGTGGATATCGACCAGTGGGAGACGATCAGCCAGGCGCACCGTGAGGCGTTCGGCGATGTGCGCCCGGCAGCGACATTAGTGGAGGTCAGCCGCCTGATCGACCCCTACATGATCATCGAGATCGAAGCGGTGGCGATGGTCCCGTCTGGCTAGGCAGCCTACCGGCTGAGCACCGCTTGGGCCTGCTCGCGGCCAGCGGAGGTCAGGCGCAGCTGACCGGCGGCCCGCTCCAGCAGGCCCCGCGCTGAGGCACGCTGAACGGTGCGCTCAGCAAAACGCTCGCTCCATTCCAGCTCACCCGTCAAATGCGCGAAGGTGCTCTCGCTGGCTTCAGCGGCGGTACCTTCGTGCTGGCTCAGGTGCACGAGCAGCATTTCCACCGCGAAGCGCTTGCGGCGCTGCACCGCCTCGATGCGCCGGGCGAGCAGCCCGCGTGTGGGCGCGAACACCAGCGCCAGCAGGTAGAAGACGCCGGTCATGGTGGCCATCATGCCGGAGATGTTCACGCCGAAATAGCGCGAGATCCAATAGCCACTTACAGCCCCCAGCACCCCGATCCCCACGCTCAGCCCGATCATATGGTCCAACCGTTCGGTCAGCAGAAAGGCCGTGGCGGGCGGCGCGATCATCAGAGCTACCACCAGAATCGCGCCGACATGCTCGAACGACCCGACCGCCGTCAGGGAGACCATCGTCATCAGCCCATAGTGGATCAGGGCAGGTGCGATACCGATCGAGGCTGCCAGCCCCGGGTCAAACGTTGTGATCTTCAACTCCTTGTAGAACAGCAGCATCAGGATCACATTCGCCACCAGGATGCTACCCATGATCAGCACGCCCTCCGGGATGCGTGCCCCGAGCACGCCCATCGTGTTGATCGGCGCGAAGGCGATAGAGCCCAGCAGCACCGTGTCGATGTCGATGTGTACGTCGCGCAGCCGCGTGTTGATCAACACCACGCCGATGCTGAACAACACGGGAAACACCAGCCCGATGGCGGCGTCATTGGGGATTTTGCCTGTTTGGGTCAACAGTTCGACCAGCCAGACCGTCAGCACGCCGCTGGCTGCCGCCGTCAGGATGAGCACCGGGCTGGTGCTCTCAACGTTCAGCAGGAGATAGCCGCCCACAATGCCAAAAAGAATGGAGTGGCTGATCGCGTCGCTGGTCATGGCTGAGCCACGCAGCACGAGAAATACACCGGGCAGCGCACAGGCCGCAGCCACCAGCGAACCAACCGTCATAATCCAGATCGCGTTCATCATCAGTCCGCTCCTACCATGACCCGGTCCGTAGCATGTGTCTCTTCCTGGAGTTTGTTCACCTGGGTGATGCCCTTCTGTGTGAGCGCCCACGAGTCACCGGCAACCTCAGTCACAAACCCGCGTGACTTCAAATCCCGCAGGGAGTCGGGCACGTTGTAGCGGGGCAAGGCCGCCTGGATCGCCTCTGTACTGTGCGGGTAGGTCAGCTTGTTGTGGTTCGATGCCATGATCGCCATAGCCTCCAGGACGCGCTCCGCACCCAGTTTGCGATTGGCCCGGCGGCGGCGGATCCAGTCCCAGATCAGGCCGCGGTTGGGCGCCAGCAGCAGCGAGATCAGCGTGACTGCACTGGCCGTCAGCACGATCACGGGGCCTGTTGACAGGCCGCGCGCCGTACTGCTGATCAGCGCACCGGCCATCCCGGCCAACGCGCCGAAGACAGCCGAGAGGATCACCATCACATCAAACCGATCCGTCCACTGCCGGGCTGCCGCTGCCGGGGCGACCAGCATGGCTGCCATCAATACCACACCGACCATCTGCAGGCCAACCACGATGCCCGTCACAATGAGCGTGGTCAGCAGGATATCCAGCAGCCGCACGGGGAGGCCTATAGTCGCCGCGAAATCCGGATCGAACGTGAACAGCTTCAGCTCCTTCCAGAAGAGCACGACCAGCAGCAGCACCACACCGCCGACCACACCCATCACGACCACATCGCGCTGTACAAGCGCGGCCGCCTGCCCGAACAGATACTGGTCCAATCCCGCCTGTGGGCCGCGTATATTGCGCTGCACCCAGCTGAGCAGCACCATGCCGAACCCGAAGAATACCGCGAGTACAATCCCCAGGGCTGAATCCTGCTTGAGGCGGGTCTCCTGTGTCGTAACCGATACCAGCAGCGCGCCCAGCCATGAGGCCACAAAGGCCCCGGCCAGCAGCACCGCCGGGCTGCGCAGCCCGGTAAGCATGAAGATCAGCACGATGCCCGGCAGGGCGGCATGGCTCATCGCGTCACCCATCAGGCTCTGGCGGCGCAGCAGCGCATAGCTGCCCATCACGCCGCTCACCGCACCGAAGATCGCTGCGCCAAGCAGCACCGTTCGGATGGTATAACTTGCAAATAGCGCTTCCATGGTCGCTCCCGCCTAAAATGTGAAAACGGACTTCTGCCCGTAGGTCTGGCGCAGGTTCTCTTCCGTGAAGACCTCATCCACGGGGCCGCTGGCAATCGCCCGGACGTTCAGGAGCACCAGATGATCGAAGTACGCCTCAACGGTGTCTAGATCATGATGGACTACCACAACCGTGCTGCCTCGCTCCTGCAGCTCGCGCAGCACCTGGATGATCGCCTTTTCCGTGGTGGCATCCACACCCTGGAAGGGTTCGTCCATCAGGACCAGCTGCGCATTCTGGATCAGCGCCCGTGCCAGGAAGACCCGCTGCTGCTGACCGCCGGAAAGCTGGCTGATCTGCCGGTTGGCGTAATCGGCCATGCCAACCTTGTCCAGCGCGTCCATGGCCAGGTCTCGCGTCTGGCGGCCCGGCCGTTTGAACCACCCGATCTGCCCGTAGCGGCCCATCATCACCACATCCAGCGCGTTGGTGGGGAAGTCCCAGTCGACCGTGCCGCGCTGGGGGACATAGGCCACCAGCTGCCGCTGCTCGGCGAACGGCTTGCCGTAGATCAGGATGCGCCCCGCTGCTGGTTGCACCAGCCCGAGGATCGACTTGAGCAGCGTGGACTTACCCGCGCCGTTCGGCCCGACGATTGCTGCCAGCGAGCGGTCCGGTATGGTCAGATCGATATCCCACAACACCGGGTCCTGACGATAGGCCACCGTCAGGTCCTCGATTTGCAGGGGAGCGCCATTGCCTGTTGCGTTCATACTCGCCTCCTTGCTTTGAGGATAATAGGGAGCGTCCCGCCCCGCGATAAACGTTTCATCAAAACAGCAGGGCGGGACGAGCAGCCTCACTCCAGCGGCCACTCGGGAACGTCACCGCCTAATGCACGGACGATGGTCTCCACATTGTGGCGCTGCATGCCGATATAGGTGCCTGCCGGCGTACCGGCAGGCCCCATCGCATCGGAGTAGAGTTCGCCGCCCAGTGTGACATCATGCCCCTGGTCACGCGCACCCTCAATGATCGCCTCAACGGTGTCCACCGGGATGGTGTTCTCGAAGAAGATGGCGGGCACATCATTGCTGACCACATAGTCCACGGCCGCCTGGATATCCGCCACGCTGGCCTCCGACTCGGTCGAGATGCCCTGCGGAGAGAATACGTCCAGGTCGTAGGCCGCCGCCGTGTACTCGAAGGCATCATGCGCAGTCACTAGACGGCGCTGGTCCTCGGGCAGGCTGTTGTATGCCTCCTGAGCCCACTCGTGCACTGTTTCCAACTGGGCAGCATACTCGGCGGCATTGGCCCGGTACGTCTCGGCATTCGCCGGGTCGAACTCCGCCAGCGCGTCGCCGATGCCCTGGGTGACCAGCGCCCAGCGGCTGAGGTCACCCCACAGATGGGGGTCCGGTTCGCCCTCGTCGGTGGTGAAGACGAGATCTTCCGCCACGATATCCTCCACACTGATGACCGGAATGCCACGGTCACTGCCCAACTGCTCGATGACCGGGCCCAGCTGCGCTTCGAGGTTCAGGGCGTTGTAGAAGATGATATCAGCCCCTTGCAGCGCTTCCAGATCGGCCTCAATCGGCTGGTAGGTGTGCGGGTCGATACCTTCGCCCAGCAGCAGGGTGACATCAACTGTCTCCCCGCCCACATTGCGCACCACATCGGCGATCTGGCCGATGGTAGCCACGGCGTTGATCGGGTAGGTGATGTCGCCGGACTCGTCAGCGGCAGGCGTGCTGCAGGCTGCCAGCACCAGGACAACGCTCAGCCCGATCACCCCTCGAATGGTATTCATAGGTCACTCCTTGTTCGGGTGTATCAAATCCGTATTTTGCACATACGAAATATAGCCGTTTGCACCGGCCTTGTCAAGAGTGTTGCAACCCCACAAGGGAGATTCCCGTACACATAGAATGAGACGCACACAGCAAAAGAGGAGAACTATGGCAGGTACAGCATTGATCGCGGCAATTTACTGTCTTGCAGTTTTACTAGTCGGTGCGCTGCCCGGCTTTTTGGCGGGCAAGCTGGTACGCGGTGAGGGCTTCGGCCTGATCGGCAACGTGCTGCTGGGGATTGCGGGTTCACTCATTGGCGCGCTAATCTTTGGCCTGTTGGGCTTTGATATCTCAGAGACGTTTGTGGGCTGGTTGGTGAGCGCGACCGCGGGTGCGGTGGTCCTGCTGACCCTAGCAAACGCGCTGTTTAACCGCGAGCCTGAAGCCCAAAACTAAACCACGGGAGGCAACCCTATGTTGGTCAATATCCTCATCTTTCTTCTAATCGGCGCCGTGGCGGGATTTCTGGCCGGGCAGCTGGTACGCGGTGAAGGCTTCGGCCTGATCGGCAACATCATCGTCGGCATCATCGGTTCGGTGGTCGGCGGCACGCTTTTCGGCCTGCTCAACATCGATATTGCCGGGCTGTTGGGCGATATCGTCGTGGCAACGGCCGGCGCGGCCCTGTTGTTGGTTGTCTTTAATGCAATCTTCAACCGGCGTCGGTAGAATCAACTGATGCTCGGGTTGGCTGGATGGTCGCGGGTGGTGAGGGTTCTGCCCTCATCACCTGAGGAAAGTCCGCACTCCACAGGGCACGGTGCCGGGTAACACCCGGGCGGGGAAACCCGACGGCATAGTGCAGCAGAGAGGTGTATTGCCGGTGCAAACCGGCGAGGGTGAAACGGTGCGGTAAGAGCGCACCGGCACGTCTGGTAACAGGCGTGGCCAGGCAAACCCCACCGGGAGCAAGGCCAAGCAGGAGCAATAGGACGGCCCGTCCTGCTCCGGGTAGGCTGCTCGAGGCGGTTGGCAACAACCGTCCCAGATAGATGACCGTCCATGACAGAATGCGGCTTATAGGCCAACCTGAGCACCAATCCGATACCACCTGAGGGGATGAACCACAATGCGCAAATGGATACCGGCCATCATGCTCGTCGGGGCTGTTTTGGCCTGCAACCTGCCTACCGGCGGCGTTGCCGAACCAACACCCGATGCCCAAGACGCCACTGTTGAACAGGAGCCGGTTGAGCCCGCTCCGGAGCCAACCGCCGAGCCGACTGCCACCCCACCTGAACCGACCGCAGCGTCTGAGCCCACAGCCGAACCACAGCCAACCGCAGCGCCTGACCTGCCCGGCACATTCAGCACCGGCGAACGCGATGTCGCCGATCTGCCCGGGCTGGAAGTCCCCGCGACAGGTGCCGGTCCCGCCTTCTGCGAGCCACCGGCCGGCGACGAACCCGGCGTCGGGATCGTCAACTTCTTCCCGGATTTCAAAGTCCTGTGTCTGTACAACTTCCCTACGGACAACGGCACCCGGTTCACGGTGGAGGTCGCCACAACCGACTTCAACCGGTTTGCTGAGTTCTACATCGACCAGGGCGACATCTACGATGCCAACAACGTCGACCGCGGCGACGTCCAGTCACAGGTGAACGCGCTTGCGCTGTACACCGACTTCCCGGCGTGGCTGCCACGCGGTGAATGGACCATCAGTGCGAACACGCGTGATGGCGCAATTGATGTTGAGGGCACGGTGAACGTCGCCGGGGACGCTGAGTTCGGGTTCCGGTCCGTGCAGGCCCTGTCTCTTATACACATCT
>JAADYX010000224.1 GCA_010092885.1 Chloroflexota bacterium
ACGGGACGAAGATTCGGAAGTCCTGCTGATTGGTTGACATGAAGCTCTTGGTAGGCAGGCTGCTCTTAACGTCAATGTCAACCGTCTCGACGGTTGTGTCATCCGCGTTCATGAGTTTGTTCAACGTGGTGAAATGGATCGTGTTGTCGTGGATGGGATGTGCACCGATCTCCGCCAACAGATGCAGCAAACTCCCCTTTTCTGTGCCGGTCAGCAGCACATGGATCTCCGGGACGGAGAAGGTATTGCGTGCGAGTTGTGCGGCAAGTATGTTGGTTTCTGTATTGCCGGTCAGCGCGAAGAACCATCCCGCTTCACCTATTTGGGCTTTTTGCAGGTCTTCTGCGTCCAAGGCATCACCGTGTACAGCATTCAGGCCCTCAGCCTGGGCTCTCTCACAGCGATCCTTGTTGTTGTCTATAAGCCAGACACTATCTGAGGCAGAAAGCGCCGTGGCGAGGGTACGCGCCGCAGGGCTTGCGCCAACAATGACAACCCCCTGTTTCTGATCGGCGGTTCGCAGCAGTTCGCCCCGCCGTTGGAGCCAATCAACGCCCCACTTAAGGAATATGGGCACAGTAGCCGTCGTGAAGATGGCCATAAACACCAGCGCCGAAAATATCTCCTGGGTGATGATGCCCGCGGTGAGCGCGATCTCCGCAATGATGATCTCCACAGCGCCGCGCCCGTTCATGCCCGCGCCAATGACCATGCCCTCACGCCAGCCGTTCCCACTGAACAGGTAAAACAGCATCGTGCCGGCGATCTTGCCGACCATCGCTATCACCGTGATGGAGGCCAGGAGTGGCAGAGACGTGACAAACACATCAAGGCTGACGAGAAAACCAGCCGAGACAAAGAAGATAGGCGCGAGGAAACCAATGGACACATCGCGGACGAGTTCCGTCAACTCGAGCGCTAAACGCCGTTCAACCCCTACGCCCTCCCGGATAAACAACCCTGCCAGGAATGCGCCGAGGATGGCATGCAGCCCCGCCAATTCGGCCATTTCCGCAAAGAGGAGCGTAATCAGCAGCAGGAACGTCGCATAGAAGGTGCGGTTGGTCAGGCCCAGCCGCCCCAACCACTTCCATGCAACCGGAAAGACTTTTAGACCAAGAAAAACCGTGACACCGAAAAACAACGCCACCTCAACACCCACGCGGACCAGCTGCAGAACATCCAATGAGCCCAGATCGACGACACTGATAATCCCTGCGAAGACAACCAGAGAAAGCGAGTCGGCAACAAGGGCGCCTGCCATCATGACGTGTGCGATGCGCGTGTCGAGCAGATGTAGGTCAGCCAGAATGCGCGACTTGGTGGCTAACGAGGTGACGCCAGCCGCAATACCAACAAACAATCCCGCTAAGGGTGTGGCATCAAAAAAGACGACAACCACTAAATAGGTAAGCACAAACGGCGTAATGAAGCCGCCAATGGCCGCGAGAAACCCTCCCCACGATGCCTTGAATAATTCTTTGGGATCAATTTCCATCCCGATGTAGAGCATCATCAGCAGCACACCGACCTCGGCGAGAACGGCCAATACTTCAGTGCCCTCTAACAGGCCCAACAGTGGAGGGCCCAGAATAATGCCCGCGAGTAGTTCACCCAGGATGGCTGGATACCCAAAGCGAGCGACAACGCTTCCAGCTACCCATGCTGATAGCAGCACCAGTAAAAGATTCAGTAGGTTTAATTCCACAAATATCTCCTTTTAGTTTGCAGGGAGTATGCCAGCAGGCGGGTGAGATTCGCTTGTCCGGTAGGGGGCACGCCGCCCTGCCTGGAGTCTGGTGAAACCTCAATACAACCAGCTAATGCGCAAGCAGCCAGAAACACAGGCAGGAACCCCACCAAGGCCGGAAAAGACACGATAAACCTGCTTGATTTTGTTGGTAGACTGATCAACCACAGCGCGCTCGCGACAAAGCCAGCGGCCATCGTCACGCGATTGTGTGGCATGTTGGTGAAGTGCAACAGTGGCAACAATACCATAATCGATGAGCCACGCTGCCGAAGACTGAGCGGTACCGGCTTTGTCTGCGAGGACAAGCTGACCACGATCCGGATCTTCCAAAAGAACACCTTTCTTTAAGAATGATGCCGGGCTCACACGATAGTATACCGCGCCGGGCCTGCGCCGCACTTCACAGAAAATTCATGAGAATTTAGCGCTATTTTCAGCATGATCAGTGACCGGTTGTGGCAGGCGTGTCACAGGAAGATTAGGATTCTACATGGAAGAAGTAGACTCACATGCATATAGAACACAAGGGAGCAGCTCATGCGCAGAAGCCTGCCCGTGGTCATCGCGCTTGTGGCCGGACTGTTTGTTGGTTCCGTGCCCGCAGCGTTTGCCAGTACACCGCTGGTGGTGGGCACACAGCCTATCGCCGGTTCGACCAATGTGCCGACGTCCACATCCGTAACCGTTGACGTCTTCCTGCCCAATGAAGGGGCCGGGGTGGATGCTTCCACCCTGACGGAGAACACGCTTTATCTGTATGAGACCGGGCAGGATCCGGTCGCGACCCGGGTGCCCGCCACAAGAGGCACCAGCGGCGGCTCGGATACGATCACCCTGGACCCGATCGATCTGTTGGACCGCAGCACGAGCTACACCTTTGTGGTGGACGGCGTGGCCGATGAATCCGGCGCGGTCTTCCAATACTTCGAGATGAGCTTCACCACTGCGGCGGACGATCCGCCGGTCTACTCCGGGGATATCTCCTTCACCAAGAGCACGCAGACGACTGCCGGGCTGCCGTATGCCTCCCTGGCCATCGGGCCGGATGGGCGGCTGTACGCCTCCACGCTGATCGGTGACTTCGTGACGTGGGATATCAACCCGGACGGATCGCTGGCCAACGAGACGATCGTCAGCCTGCCGGAGCTCAACAACCGCGCCGTGATCGGCCTGGCCTTTGACCCAGCCTCGACCGCCAGCGACATCACCCTGTGGATCAGCCACAACAACGGCGACCTTTCCGGCACGAGCCTGTATCCCTTCTCCGGCGCGATCGCCCGTGTGACCCTCACCGATGCGGGCGGCCCCGGCGAGGCGTGGAGCATCGAGGATGTGATCGTCGGCCTGCCGCGCTCCCTCAAAGATCACCTGACCAACAGCCTGGCCTTCGGGCCGGATGGGGCCATTTACATCCAGCAGGGCGGCATCTCCGCGATGGGTGCCCCTGATAACGCCTGGGGCCTGCAGCCGGAAAACCTGCTGAGCGCGGCCACCCTGCGCCTTGACCCGGCCCTGCTGCCCGGCACCCTGCCGGTCGACGTGACGACGGGCGTTCCGCTGCCGGATGGTGACATGGCCGGGCAGCCCAACTACGGCCTCGGCGATCCGGAGCTGGCCAGCTTCTACGATCCGCAGGCACCGGGTGCCCCGCTGACCATCTATGCCAGCGGCGTGCGCAACGCCTATGACCTGGTGTGGCACACCAACGGCGAACTCTATGTGCCCGGCAACGGATCCTCCTTTGGCGGCAACACGCCCGGCACGCCCGGCACCCTGCCCAACGCCTGCGATCACCGCATTGATGGGCCTTACACCGGCGGCAGCGTGCCCGCCCTGACCGCCGTCGCCACCCAGCCGGACCTGCTGTTCCGCGTGGAGGAGGGCGGTTACTACGGCCACCCCAACCCGACCCGCTGCGAGTGGGTGCTCAACGGCGGCAACCCGACCTCAGCCACGGATCCGGTGGCGGTGGTGGAGTACAGCGTCGGGCAGGCCCCGGACCAGAACTGGCGCGGCGGCGCGTTTGACTTCGGCGACAAGATCTCGCCCAACGGCGCCATTGAGTACCGCAGCAACACCTTTGGCGGCACCATGCGCGGCATGCTGCTGGTGACCCGCTACAGCGCGGGCAACGACATCATCGTGCTGGAGCCGGGTGGCCCCAACCTGGATATCGTCGACTCCACGCTGGATATCCCCGGCCTGGACATGTTCGACGGCGTGGCGCAGGGCGGCCCGCTGGATATCACCGAGGACCTGACCACCGGCAACCTGTATGTGGCCGAGCTCAACGAGATCGGCGGCGCGTCGCTCATCCACCTGCTGACGCCGGATGAGCCCGGCCTGCCGGAGGTGACCGTCAGCCCGCAGATCGTCAGCCTGGAGGCGGTCAACGGCGCGACCAGCCCCGCGCAGACCGTCACGGTGACCAACACCGGCACCGAACCGCTGACCATCACGGGGGTGGCGCTCGGCGGCCCCAGCGGCGATGACTTCAACTTCAGCGGGCCGGGCCTGCCGCTGACGCTCGATCCGCAGCAGGCAACCACTATCGATGTGACCTACGACGCGCCCAACGGCTTTGAGGGTGTGGGCCAGGGCCGTCTGTTTGTGCAGACCAACGACCCGCTCAACCCGACCGGCACCGCCTACCTGTTCGGCCTGAGCAAGGACGGCTTTGGCGGCGGCGCGGAGCCCTCGCTCCAGTACGTGTTCGACAGCCTGGGCCTCGGTCTGGATGTGGGCGACAACAACCCGAACACACCGATCATCAACAGCAGCACGCCCTTCGCCGAGCCCCTTGGCCCCGATGAGCTGACCGTTGAGATCTTCACCAAGGCCGACTCCGGCCCGGTGATCGTCGAGCCGCTGGCCGCCTACGCACCGGATGCCAACCCGGATGAGGTCGGCTGGCATATCGCCAGCGACGATACCACGCGCACACCGCTGTTCGGCGTCCCGGCGGGCGGGTCGCAGCAGCTGGCCCCGCCGGCAACCGGGGATCTGCTGTTCAACCCCGGCGGTGAGGATTTCGGTTTCTACTCACAGTGGCCGTTCTTCAGCGACCGGCTGGTCTACACCGAAGACCTGCTCAACACGTGGGACAGCCAGCGCCACCACGCGCGCATCTACCCGTACAGGCTGCTCAACGGGGAGGTCATTGACAACTGGTACATCGTGGCGATAGAGGAGCACGACTCCGGCTGGGATTACCAGGACATCGTGCTGCTGGTCAAGAACGTGGAACCCGCCGACGCGCGCGTCCGCTTTGAAAACCGTGACTGGCAGACGCTCAACAGCCTGGATGTGGCCGGCATGGAGTGGGTCAACACCTGGCTGACCTTCAACACGATCACCAACCCGGTCGGCACACGGCCCTTCCATGATGAGGTGACGCTGCGCATCCACAACGACCACCCGAGCACCCCGCTGGATATCACCGGCCTGACGTTCAGCGACCCGACGACGTATCTGTTCCCCAACGGGGAGGATGCCGCCCTGCCGGTCACCATCCCCGGCGGCGGCTTCTACGATCTGCTGGTCAAGTTCGACCGGGATACGGGCGTGCGGGGCGCATACATCGACTCGCTCACCATCGAGACGACGGACCCCAACCAGCCCACCAGCCTGATCAACTTGGGCGGCGGCTGGCAGGAGGCCCCAGAGGGTGACTTTGAGTACCACATGCGCGAGATCGTCAAGGCGTTTGGCTACACAACCAACATCGATGACAACGACGGCGACGGCGAACAGGGCGACGGCATCCCGCCGGGCACCTGGGAACCCGCCGGGGAAGAGGTGCTCAGCCGCTTCTGGCGCATCGCCAACCCGGATGAACCGATGTACGTCCGGCAGCTGGCCGCCTTCCACGGCAGCAGCGGCGAGACGGCCATCTTTGCGTTTGACGACGGCGAGAACCGCTTCCTGTTCCATGACAGTGACTGGTACCAGTCCCTGCTGCCGCTGAACAACAACATCGGCGACCCGGGCGACATCGGCCCGGCGGAGATCACCGAGCTGGGCAACACCAGTGACTTTGAGGCGGTGGTCAGCGGCAACCGCGCCTGCGACGCCCCCTGCACGACGCACGGCATCCGCTGGTGGCCGGTGCGGGATCCATCCGGCAAGGTAGTGCCGGACGTGTTCGTCTTCACCATGGACTATGTCGGCGGCGGCGGTGCCAACTTCGACTACAACGACAACGCGTATCTGGTCACCAATGTGGAGCCGGTCTCGACCAACACCGATATTTCCATGGCGTTGGGCTACAGCCCGGCAGCGCCGTTCTTCGGGGATGCGGTGACCGTGACGGCCACCGTCACCAATGAGACGGTTGTCAACGCCATCGATGTGGCCATCAGTGAGCTGGATATCGACGGCAGCTTCAGCGTGCAGTCGGTGACGCCCAGCCAAGGCACCTGTGACGATGCCTTCATCCCCATCACCTGTGACCTGGGCAATATCGCCGGGGGCGACTCGGTGACGGTTGAGGTCGTGCTGACCAGCGGCCAGGAAGGCACCATCGACGTGCAGGCAACCGCCACCAGCCTCGGTGAGGTGAACCTGAACAACAACACCGCGCAGCTGTCCTACTATGTGCTCGGCCAGATCGCGCCGCGCATCACCATCCTGAAGGACGCCCAGCCGGACGGCGCGCAGTCGTTCGCCTTCACCGGGGGCCTGGGCGCGTTCAGCCTGACGGACAACGGCGGCACCCAGCCGAACACCTTCTTTGTGCAGTACAACTTCCAGCCATCAGCGCCGCCGCCGCCGCCCGGCTTCGCTGTCGATGACGGCTCAGCGTACGGCCCGCGTGACAACGGCGAGACCTACGGCTGGTTCAAGGCCAGCGACGGCCTGCCCATCGACGCGGCGGGTGCCACCCGTGAGCGCAACCGTGACGGCATCGCGCCGGAACTGGATACCATCATCCACATGCGGCGCGGCGACTGCTGCTCCGGCGGCTTCACGGAGGAGATCGTCTGGGAGCACGACCTGCCCAACGGCTTCTACGAGGTGACCGTCAGTGTGGGCGATGAGCCCGACTTCGGCGGCACCTACAACGCTGACCATGTGGTCAATGCCGAAGGCCAGAACGTGGTGACCTTCCTCGATCCCAGCGAGCAGCAGGAGTACGCGACCGGCACGCTGATCGTGGAGGTGACCGACGGCCGCCTCACCCTCGACTCGGTGGGCGGGTTCAACACCAAGATCAACTACGTCACCATCCAGGGTGTGAGCCTGCCGGACAACCAGGCCGCCTTCCTGGGCCTGACGCCCGGCACCTACACCATCACGGAGAGCGACACCCCCGGCTGGTCGCTGGACGACATCGCCTGCACGGGCGGCACGTTCACCTATCTGCCGGACGGTGTCGAGGTGACGGTGGACTTCGCCGACCGGGTGACGTGTACCTTCACCAACAGCGAGATCCCGACCAGCTTCACGCTGCTCAACCCGAGCTTTGAGCAGGAGCTGAGCGGGAATTGGGCGCTCAACAGCCAGGGCGACGGCGACACGCGCTTTGCCTACGCTGGGGCGCAGTCCGGCAGCCACGTGATGCTGTTCACAGCCAGCGGCAGCACGGAGTTCATCCGCCAGACCGTGCCCGTGACGGGCGGCTTTAGCGGTGACTCCTACACGCTGAGCTTCTACATCGGTGGCCAGAACCTGGGCACAGGCGGGGCCGTCGGGGCCCGGTTGGAGTTCCTCAACGGGGGCGATGTGGTCAACCGGATCAACTGCACGGCGGCCAACCGGGGCACGTTCAACTGGCAGCTGATCACCTGCCCGACCGCCACGGCTGCCGGTGCCTATGATGCCATCCGCATCACGCTGGGCACCCAGGGCATCGCTGAGGGTCTGCTCGGCTTTGACAGCGTCGTTCTCTCACTGGACTGACACGCCCATCCAACAAAAATGGGGCGGAGGAAAGACTTCCTCCGCCCTTTCTGTCTTCTCTGTTCAGCCGCCGCGGGGGTGTGCGTCAGCCCACCATGCTCAGGACGTGTTGCCGGGCAGCTCCTCATGTTCGATCAGGGCATCGGCGATGGCATCGAGCCTGTCGCGGTAGGTGCGCAGGGTATCCATGGCGCGGTTGTAGGCCTCCTCCAGAATGGCGCGCACTTCCTTGTCGACCTCCCGGGCGGTCTGTTCGCTGTACTGGCGCCGGGTGGCGAGTTCCTCACCCAGAAAGACCTCCTGATCCTGGCCGCCAAGGGCCATCGGGCCGAGCCGTTCGCTCATGCCCCAGTCAAGGACCATCTTGCGGGCCAGGCGCGTGGCCTGCTTGAAGTCGTTTTCTGCGCCGCTGGTGGCCGTCTCAAAGACGAGTGACTCGGCGGCGCGCCCGCCCATCATCACCGCCATGCGGTCGAGCATGTATTCGCGGCGGTAGAGGTACTTCTCTTCCGTAGGGACCTGCTGGGTGACGCCCATCGCGCGGCCGCGCGGCACGATGGTCACCTTGTGGATGGGGTCGGCGTGCGGCATCATGGCAGCGACCAGCGCGTGACCGGCCGCGTGATAGGCCACCAGGCGCAGTTCCTCGTCGGAAAGGGCCAAGCTCTCGCGCTCCAACCCGAGGATGATCTTG
>JAADYX010000225.1 GCA_010092885.1 Chloroflexota bacterium
CGAGGGCTCGCAAACTCCGCGAAGGCCTTGTCGACGGGCGTATCAGGATAGCTAAAGGCCCCGGCCCACGGATCGTAGTCTGCGGCGATAAAGGGGTTGTCCTCGGCGGCCACCCGCTTCAGATGCACTTGGTTCTGTGCAACCTCATAGTCGCGCAGATGGCAGATCACGTCACGCATCGACCATTCATCCACATCCGGACAGCGCTGGATCATCTCTGCGGTGGCTGTCCGTTTTAGGGAGTCGACAACCGCGGGAAACACGCGCAGCCGGTTCAGGAGGACGCTGTCCGGTCGTGTGGTATCTGCCAATGTATCCAGCCAACCAGCCCGAACCTGCTCCAGGAACTGTGCCAGGCCGCCTGGCCCAAGATGATAGGTGTGCAGGCCTGCTGCCGCTGCACTCTGTATGTCATTGTGGTAGTCGTCGCCCACCATCACCATCTCAGCCGCACGCTGATCAAGCAGGCCGCGGATCTCCTCGTAGTAGGCAGGGTCCGGTTTGCCGAAGTGCATCGTCTGCATGCTGGTAATCAGTGCAAACGGATAGGCCGGAATACACCCCGCCGCCATACGCTGCTGGATTGCTTCAATGGGAAGGGCAGGGTTGGTGGCGATCACCACCTGATAGCCCGCAGCAAACAACCGTTCAAGGAGAGGCACCGCCGCAGGTTCGACCTGAATGCTCTCACACAGTGCCGGATAGACATCCGCATAGAAGCGCGCAAACGCCGCCTCAACTGACATCGGTGCGCTGTCCGTTATGGCTGCCAACCCGGAGACAGTACGCTCATACAGCGTTTCGCCAGGATTGTCAGTGGCCTGGATATCTTTGTACAGTGCCACCAGACGGGGAATTACATCGGGAGGGGCGGCGAGTTCTTCCCTCAACGAGTGACCCAGCTTCTCAAGATAGCGCTGGGTGAACGCAACCGTATCGGTGCGGATGAGGGTATCATCCAGATCGAGGAGCACAGCCTTGATCATGCCTACTCCTCGTCGGATTGAAAGAAGATCGAAAGATCGGTGCGTTCTGTGTGCCACTCAGGGCAGCCCACCATCGGATCTTCAATGGGGCCTTCGTGCTTGGTGCAGGTCGCGGTAACGGTCATTTTGCGCCCAAATCCCAAGAAGCCCTTTTTGATCTCGCCGTGCAGGGTCATGTATTCACAGGCATTGGCCCACAGGATATCCGGCACAGGGCAGGTCTGGCAGTCGTCTGGATGCCACGGCTCTGAGTCCGGGTTGCGTCGGATCAGGCGGCATTCCTGTTTGCTGCGCCCGCGGTGAAAGTCTTCATAGTAAAAATCGCACTCTTTGCCAGCAGGGGTACGCATAACGGTCCTTCCATAGGCGTCGTACACGCTCAGATACTAAAGCCGAGATGGTTGGGTTTCAATCATTAAAGGATAAGAAATCCACTCAGCTCGTGACGCGGGTCACATAGTCACCGGTTCGTGTGTCAATACGGATGACATCGCCCACGGTTACAAACATCGGAGCCTGCACGGCCAGCCCGGTTGCTGTGCGGACCTGCTTGGATGCCGAGGTAGCCGTATCGCCCGCGACGGCGTTTTCCGCCTCGACAACTTCCTGCTCCACGGTGGGGGGCAGCTCGTAGCTGAGGATCTCACCTTCGTAAGAGGACAGCTTGATGCGCAGACCCTCACGCAGATACAGGATGTCATCGCCGAACGTCTCCACACTGACCACCGGCTGCTCATAGGTATCTGTGTTCATGAAGTGCAGGAACCGGTCGTCGGCATAGAGATACTCAACTTCAACCGTTTCCAGGCGGACATTCTGGACCCGGTCACCGGAGTTAAAGGTTAGCTCGCGGATCGTGCCGGTTCGCAGATTGCGCACCTGAACGCGAATGGTCGCCTTGCCGCGCCCCGGTTTGTTATGCGTGTACTCCTGCACCTGATAGAGCTCACCGTCTTCTTCGAACGAGGTGCCACGTCGCAGTTCATTGACATCGATCATTTTGTTTTGCTCCTTCGCCTTTGAGTCGCCCGATTATAGCGTGCAGGGCAGCCCGCCAACAGGGTTGCACCCCATGTTTGCCACCGGTATACTACCATGTAGTTTCGGGGGAGTGTCGGAATTGGCAGACGAGCTTGACTTAGGATCAAGTGCTTTTAAGCGTGTGGGTTCGAGTCCCACCTTCCCCATCGAGCTGGCTCTACTCAGGTAGAGCCTTTGTTTATAGTATGTGAGGACGGCTATGCAGATAGAACGAGAGGACCTGCCCAATCGTCAGGTCAAGCTGACAGTGACACCGGACGATGAGCGGGTCCAGAAGGAAATGAAAGCAGCGGCCAAGCGCATCTCCAAGCGCTACGATATTCAGGGGTTCAGGCGCGGGAAGGCTCCATACCGGATAATCGCACAGTATTTCGGTGAAGAGGCCATCCTTGAAGAAGCACTCGACACCCTGAGCCAGTCCGTTTACCGCGAGGCGCTTGAGGCCGAAGAAGTTGAACCATTCATGATGGGTGCCCTCGTGGATGTAGCCACGGATCCTCTGGTGCTGACCTACCGGATCCCCTTGCGTCCCGACGTCGACCTCGGCGACTATCGCAGTGTGCGTGTGCCCTATGAGGCACCTGAAGTTACTGAAGAGATGGTCGAGAGCGAACTTGAGACGCTCCAACGGGAGCAGGCCACCCTTGAGACGGTCGAGCGCGCGGTGGAGATGGGCGACGCCGCCGCATTGGACATTCATGGCACGTTCACGGATGGCGACGAGGAAGAGTTCATACACCAGCATGATATCCGCGTTCTGATCACGGAAGAAGCCACCTACCCCGTCCCGGGTTTCCCCGACCAGATCGTTGGCATGACCGTGGGGGATGAGCGGGCGTTCGACCTGCCCATTGGCGACAGTGACGAATACGACGAAGCGATCCGCGGCAGAACCGTGCACTTCGAGGTGACCTGCAAGGAAGTATTCGATTTCAGCGTTCCCGACTTGGATGACGAATTGGCGCAGAGCATCGGTGACTTCGACACGTTGGATGAACTGCGCGAGCACATCCGTGATACGCTGACCGAGCAGGCCAGACGCGACGCACGCAGCGCTTACCTCGACAAGGTGTATGAGGAGCTCAAGGGTGTTGTCACGATTGTCTACCCGCCCGAAATGCTCGCTGATGAGCTCGATGACATGGTTGAGGAGTTCAAGGGGCGGCTTGAGCAGCAGGGCAACCTGACGCTGGATGATTACCTTAAGGTCAACGACCTAACGGAAGAGGAGCTGCGCAGCAGCTTTGAAGAAGCAGCCGATATGCGCCTGAGACGCGCGCTGCTGCTGAGTGCCCTGGTGGATGCTGAGGGTCTGGCAGTCAGCGAGGAAGAGGTCGACGATGAGATCCAAACACGGCTGTTGTCGTTTGGAAGCAGTGCCAGCCTGGTCTCTCAGATCCTCAACTCGGATGCCTACAAGAACGATATCCGCATGCAGCTGTTAACCGACAAAGCGCTTGACCGGTTGGCTGCCGTCGCCCGGGGAGAAGCGCCCGAGCTGCCCGCTGAAACCGACGATGAGCCCGACTCGGCTCAACCGGATAGCGCGAATTCCGAGGATGAGTAGAATATATAGTGAGAGACATCACATGATGTCCAGCAAACCAGCACTTGAGTTCGGCCTGGTCGGCGGTGTGCGGCGGCCAGCCCGGAAGGAGGCGTAACCGATGCACACCGACTCACACAGCCCACAGCGCTGCTCGTTTTGCAGACGCCAGCAGGGGAAAGAAGTCCGCCGACTCATTTCCGGGCCTGATGGCGTTTTTATCTGCAACGAATGTGTGGATCTCTGCCAGGAGATCCTCAACGAGGAGCGCATCAATCTCCCGGCGGACCCGACTCTCGACCCGACAGCCATCCCAACCCCAAAAGAGATCTATGACCATTTGAATGACTACGTGATCGGCCAGGAACAGGCCAAACGGGTGCTTTCGGTGGCGGTCTACAATCACTACAAGCGCATCCGCGCCAAAGATGAGCCTGCCGGTGATGTGGACATCGAGAAGAGCAACATCCTGATGTTGGGCCCAACCGGTGTCGGCAAAACGCTGTTGGCGCAAACGCTGGCCCGTCTGTTGAATGTGCCGTTCTGCATCACGGATGCTACCGCTCTGACCGAGGCCGGTTACGTGGGTGAAGACGTGGAGAACATCCTGCTGCGCCTTATTCAGGCGGCGGACTTCGATATACGTCGCGCCGAGCACGGCATCATCTACATCGATGAGATCGACAAGATCGCACGCAAGAGCGGCGACAACGCGTCGATCACACGGGATGTGAGTGGTGAAGGTGTGCAGCAGGCCCTGCTCAAGATCATCGAGGGCACTGTTGCGAATGTGCCGCCGCAGGGCGGGCGCAAGCACCCCCATCAGGAATTCATCCAGATTGACACGACCAACATCCTGTTCATAGTGGGCGGTGCCTTCGCGGGCATCGAGGATGTGATCAGCAAGCGGGTCGGCACCAAGAGCACACTTGGCTTCAACACGAGCGGCGATTTCCAGCGGCCCTCACGTGCCGACCTCCTCAAGAAAGTGGACGCCGAAGACCTGACCGAATACGGTCTCATCCCGGAATTTGTGGGCCGCCTGCCCGTGACCGTGGCCGTCGATCCGCTTGATGAGGATGCTCTGGTTGAGATCTTGACCGCGCCGCGCAATGCCATAATCAAGCAGTACACGGCGATGTTCGCCATCGACAATGTGGAACTGAGCTTCACCGATGACGCGCTGCGAGCCATCGCTCAGAAGGCGATCAAGCGGGAAACGGGTGCGCGTGGGCTGCGAACCATTGTAGAAGGCAGCCTGATCGACATCATGTTTGAGATTCCATCGCGCGATGACATTCGCAAGGTCGTGATCACCGCGGATGCTATCCGCGGCGAGGGCCATCCGGTGGTGTTTTCAGCCAATGAGCAGGAGCTGCCCTGGCCGGATAAGGGTCGCGCCGCCTGAGGACAGCTTCTTCACGCCACGTTCGGGGGGACTGCACTCAGCTTTCGACAAAGGCGGGATTCTCTATGGGGAGTTCGACAGCTTCGACACCATGGGCAGCGGCCAGCTGACAGAACAACTTGCCGCTGCTCCGGCTGTCAGATACCTGGCTGCCGTAGTGCATCGGCACGGCAGTCTGCGGTTGGAGCAGCTCAAGGGCGTGTGCGGCCTCCTCGTAGTTCATCGTATATTGGCCACCAACAGGCAGCAGTGCGATATCACAGCCGATCAGGCTCATTTCCTCAATCAGGCCGGTATCGCCCGCATAGTAGATCTCATGTCGCAGCATGGTGATCACAAACCCCAGACCGCCGAACTCACGCGCATGGTACACTGAATCGGGCGTGTAGGCCGGCACTGCGCGCACCGCGACATCGGCGATGGGCTGTACGCTCTGCCAGGGCAGCAGCACCTCAGCTTGACCGAGGGCTTCAGCCACACGTTGATTGCTCAGCAGGACGGTCGCCGGGGTCGAGACACGCCGGATATCTTCCACGGAGAAGTGGTCGTAGTGGTCGTGGCTAATGAGAATCAGGCTGGCGGCGGGAGAGCCTTCAGGCAGCCGCCACGGGTCGATATAGATCACCTGTCCGCCCGGCCCATCGATCAGAAAACTGGCATGGCCCAGCCAATGGATATGCTCCAGCATACGCTGTCCTTGGAAATACGGGTGTGTGTCCGACGAGTGTAGACGATAGGTGGCGGTCTGCCCAATACCGACCGGTTTGGTCCGTGCCAGCCAGCAATGCTATAATGCGCCTGTATGGTTACCATCCAACAGCCTCCATTTGATCTGGCCGCCCTGCGTGACGAGTTCTTACCCACGCACCGCGGTATGACGTATCTCAACCACGCAGGCATGTCTCCGCTGCCGCTGAGGGCAGCACGTGCCATGGAACATGCAGCCCGCCTGATGGCCGAACAGGGCTCAGGCATCTACCAGGATTTCAATCCGGGGATTAAGCGCTCGCTGCGAGCACGCCTCGCCGAATTGGTGAACGCCAGGCCGGATGAGATCGCGTTTGTCGAGAGCACCTCTATGGGGATCAACCTGCTGGCCAACAGCCTGCCCATCCACGCCGGCGATAACGTCATTGTGTGCGATGTGGAGTTCCCGTCGAACGTGTATCCGTGGCAGAACCTGACGGGCAAGGGCATAGAAGCACGCCTGGTCCCCGCGGTGGAGGGTGGTCTTTCACTGGAGCAGGTGGAGGCTGTGCGTGACGGCCGTACGCAGGCGGTAGCAGTGAGCGCGGTTCAGTTTTTCACGGGGCGGATGGAGGATCTGGCTGCCATCGGAGCGTACTGTAGAGCGCATGATCTATGGCTGGTCGTGGATGCCATTCAGGCGGCGGGCGTTGTTGAGCTCGACATGCGCGCTATGAACATCCATGTGTTGGCAGCAGGCGGCCAAAAGGCGCTCATGGGGCCGCCCGGGCAGGGGTTCATGGCTATCCGTGAGGACCTGCTCGCTGAGCTGAGTCCGGCATTTGTGGGGCCGGTTTCCGTTGTGGACTATGAG
>JAADYX010000226.1 GCA_010092885.1 Chloroflexota bacterium
AGCGTACAAATCGCGGCGAGCCCTGGCCTATCCCACGACCACGCCGATCACGGTTCCCCATGTTCACGCTCCAGGCGGCGGCTGGCGGGTCGTTCCGGCGCAGGGTGCCGCAACCTGGAGTTCCTACGGGGGGCTGGGCTACTTTCACGGTGGCGCGTCGCTGCAAGAATGGATTATTCCCTGCATTGCCATTGTCTGGCCGGGCAAGGCCGCAACCCTGGAAGTCACCGTGCAACCGCTGAACCAGATATTGACACAGCGTCCCCGTGTTACACTACTGATACAGCGTGCAAGTCTGTTTCCTGAAGATGCCGTGGCGCGTCCCGTGGAGGTGGTCATCCGCGAAACGGCCCACCAGACGGTGTTGTTTCGCTCGGCACGAGTCGAACTCAGGCCAGATCACGACCAACAAACCGTGCCGCTGCAACCAGTGTCCGGCGCATCGGCGCAACGCGGAACGGCACTGCGCATCGAGGTGCGTGACGCACAGACCGAGGCGGTGCTTGCGGATAGCACCAGCACACTGCTGATAGCATTAGATGAGTGGTAGGGCAAGGTGAGAGCAATAAAGCAATGACGAATGAATTACAGGCATTTATCCCGGATGACCTGGACCGCAAGCTGTTTGCGGTGTTTCCTGGGCTGGTGATGCGCAAAGACCTGGCGCAGGCGACCCGAGGCACCAGCAAAGCGCCTTCCTACGTCGTCGAGTTTATGCTCGGCAAGTATTGTGCCAATCTCTTTGACGATGAGGATGTGCGCGAGGGGCTGCAGATTGTCCAGCAGGAGATTGCTGACTACATTCCGCGTGGCGATGAGACGGAACTCATCAAGACGGCTATTCGTGAGCGCCCACCGCGCCGGATCATCGACCTGGTGAAGGTGGAACTTGATGAGCGCCTGGAAGAAGGGGTCTACTGGGCCAGCCTGATGACCGCCAACATTCGCCATGTCCATATCACGCCGCAAATTTTTGAGCAGTATGAGCGGTTGTTGCTCTCCGGGGTCTGGTGCAATATTCTGATCGCCTACGATGACAGCCGGCGCTATCGCAACCGAACGTACCCATTTGTCATTCAGCGCCTGGAACCGGTACAGGTCGGCCACGTTGACCTGGCCGAATACGGTGCTGGACGGGCGCAGTTCAGCCGAGATGAGTGGATTAATGTGCTCATCCGCACCATGGGCTACGAACCCGACCACCCGGCCCTCACCGAGCGCGTCAAACTACTGTATCTGCTGCGCCTGGTTCCGCTCGTGGAGAGCAACTACCACTTGATTGAACTGGGGCCGCGCCAGACGGGTAAGTCGTTCTGCTTTACCGAATTCAGCCCCTATGGCACGCTGCTGGCTGGCGGAGCCGTCACGGTCCCCAAGCTGTTCGTGAGCAATACCTCCCCGCCGCGTGCTGGACTGATTGCCCAGCGCGATGTGGTAGGCTTTGATGAAATTGCGGGCAGTGCCTTCGACTCGGACCACGATAAAAACCTCTACAAGAGCTACATGGAGAATGGTCAAGTCAATCGCGGGACGATCACAGTACCCGGTGATGCGGGGTTTGTGTTCAATGGAAACATCAACTTCGATCCGCGTCACAGCCCCCAGGCCGAGCACCTGTTCAAGCCGCTCCCGGCCAGTGTCAGCGATGACACGGCCTTTCACGACCGTTGGGCGGCCTACCTACCAGGATGGGAACTGCCCAAGCTGACGCCGGAACTCCTGACCTCCCATGTCGGCTTCATCCTGGACTACACCAGTGAAGTGTTCCACCGCGAACTACGGCGTATCGGGCACTATGGGACTCTGTGGGAACAGTGGTTTGAGGCTCCGGCTGGCGAGTGGAGCGCGCGTGACCGGCGCAGCATCAACCGCACCTTTTCCGGCCTGACTAAACTCATCTTTCCGGCCGGGACGATGGAAAAGCATGAAGCTGAGCCGCTGCTCCGACTGGCTATCGAAATGCGCCTGCGTATACGCTGCCAACTGCACACGATGAGTCCACGGGAATTCCCGCTCACCCGCTTCTCGTATGATGACCGGGAAGCAGGTCGGAATGTTGTGGTAGAGCTTGCTGATGGGTGAACCAGGTTGTGTTGACATTTGACAGTCGAGCCATCATGAACCAGTCTCAAAAATGGGAGGGTAAAAACCTTCGTGTCGCTTTTTACACGAAGGTTTTTACCCCCCAGGTAGGCTGGCACGTAACGATTGACCTTCGTGTTTTTCTGCTTGAACGCTTACTAGAAGTGTATGGAGTAACAGATGCTCGTGTTACGTCGTATGGCCGCCTATGTGCTCGACATCATCGGCTTGTTTGTGCTTCTGGCACCGCCGGGTCAGGCAATTCTCTGGCTGGTCGGAACAAGACCACAGAGTGGTCCGGCCATTGCGCAGACGATCCTCTGGAATTTCTCCCTGCCGGTCTGGATCTATTTCATTGTCAGCGATGCTTCGGCTACCGGTGCGACCATCGGCAAGCGCCTGCTTGGCATCAAAGTCTCGCGAATGGATAGCGCCCGGCTCAATTGGCCTCAGGCGCTCCTGCGTACGGCGATGAAATTGCTCCCCTGGGAACTGGTTCATGTGGCCGCCTTTGCCCTGTCGACCGACCTGACCCAGGTTCGTCGGGTGCAGCAGGTTGGCCTCGCGCTCGCCAACCTGCTGATCATCGTATACCTGCTGCTTGTTTGGTTCAGCCGTGGGCAGCGCAGCTTACACGATTATGTTGCCGGTACGTTGGTTCGCCTGGCTCACCAATCAGGCAGATCGCGTCGCTAACCAGCGTTACGCTGCTGCATGCGCGTGTGGCCGATATGCGGGCGGTTATACAGGGCTGGCCGCAACCCTTCGACGTGGTGATCGCCTGTGACAACACCATTCCGCATCTGCTGTCGGATGAAGATATTCTGACGGCGCTGCGGCAGTTTCTGCGTTGCACGCGCCCTGGTGGGGGCTGTATCCTCTCCGTTCGCGACTACGCCCAGACAGCCAGAGAGGACGGTGTATGACGGCACGCGCACCGAGATACACATCGCTACCGTAGCGTGCTGGGCCGACGCCGAAGAACTGAAAACAACCATTACCTCCATCCTGAAATACACCGAGAATCGGCTGCGCCGTCAGCACCAGTTCAAGGGCACGCTCAAGGGG
>JAADYX010000227.1 GCA_010092885.1 Chloroflexota bacterium
ACTGATGATCGAGCGCTCGGGGATATCCATCGAGAAGCTGTTGACGGCCGTCAAACCGCCGAAACGCTTGGTGACATCGCGCGCTTGCAGCAGGCTCATTGGTTCTCCTCCTCTTGCAGCTCCCTGCGCCGGTGCGGTGCCGGGATGAAGCCATCCGGCTTGAGCAGCATCATCGCGACCAGCAGCGCGCCATACAGCATCTGCCGGAACTCGGAGAACTCGCGCAGCAGTTCCGGCAGGCCGACCAACAGCAGCGCACCGACGAACACGCCCGGCATGCTGCCCATTCCGCCCGCAATGATCACGCTCAAGACGTTGATCGAGATCAGCAGCTGGAAACTGCCCGGAAAGACCGATCCCAGTTTGGTCGCGAAGATCGCCCCGGCCAGGCCGGCAAACAACGCACCGAACGCAAAGGCCAGCAGTTTGTACTGCACGATGTTGATGCCCATCGCCTCAGCCACATCCTGATCTTCGCGCATCGCGATCCACGCCCGCCCAATGCGTGACTCGCCCAGCCGCCACGCCACATAGCCCGTGATGGCTACGCCGATCACAACCACGTAGTAGATGAGCTGCGCATTGTCCAACTCAAAGCCGAAGATGGACGGTTTCGGGATGCGCAGGATGCCCTGGGGGCCGCCCAGGATCGGCTTGAACGCCTCCGAAGTGACGAAGATGCGGATGATCTCGCTGAGGCCAAGCGTCACAATGGCCAGATAGTCACCGCGCATACGCAGCACCGGGATGCCAAGGATCACCCCCGCCATCGCTGCGAAGAAGACCGCCAGCGGTACCGCCGCCCACCAGGAGAGCGTGATCCCGAACGTGGCCAACAGAAACTGCGCAACCACTGAATTGGGCGATGTCAGCAGGGCTACCGAGTAGGCACCAATCGCATAGAAACCGACCTGCCCCAGGTCTAACAGCCCGGCCCACCCGACCACGATGTTCAGGCCGATGCCCATCAGGATGTACAGGCCGATGTTGTCGATCACGTCGGAGAGGTACAGACCGAGCACCCATGGTGCCGCCAACAGCAGGATCGACATCATGCCGATGGTTGACGCCGATTTCACGGCTTCCCGGCCCGGTTCGTTGAACCAATCACGCACAGGTTCGGTCCGCTCGCTGATAGTTGGCCACGCCAGGCTGCCCAAAAGGGTGATCCCTGCCATAATGCCCGTGCCAACCAGTGAAAGCCCGTTGACCGCAAACAGAGCCCGTGCCAACCAACGCGGGATCAGTGTGCGGATCAGATCCTCGAGAACGCCGAATGTCAACACAACGACGAGCGTAATGATGATGCTGCGTCGCACGTGGGGTTCCACGCGAGCCAGCAGTGCGCTTGCCGCTGCGACCGCCATGTAGAGGGTCGTCAGCACGACGCTGCCGGGTCCCGCGCCCAGCCCAAAGCGGATCACGGTCAGGGTCTCTTCCGTCGCATTGACCAGCACCCGGCTCAAGTCGGTGGATGAGGCAAGCAGGATGAAGGTCGACACCATGATGCCCGCAGTGAGCCCGAGTGCCGCACCATGTGCGCCCGATACACCCACTGCTTCATCATCGCTGCGCAGGCCAGCCAGATAGCCGCCGATGATCACAGCAGCAAACGTAACGAACTGCCCAAAGCTCAGCACATTGAAGATGATATTGCGTTCAGCAAAAACGCTGACGAAGCCCACCAGGATGATGAACAGGCTCACCACGCCCACAATCAGGCCGGACTCAACGGTCTTGCGCCAGTTGTGCACGTTAAGCGCAGTAGTCGTTTGGGGTAGGGTTTGGGTTCGGTCTGCCATGGTGATCTCCTATGCGCGTTTCTCGTCGATGGCTTCACCCAGAATGCCAGTTGGCCGGAAGATGAGTACCAGCACCAGCATGGTGAACGCGATCACGTCCTTTAGCTGGTTCGGTGAGGGGATATCCAGACCGCTGAAGAACAGCGTCGGACCCACCGACTCGAAGATCCCGAGGAAGATGCCGCCAACCATCGCCCCGGGGATGTTGCCGATCCCACCCAGGACGGCGGCGGTGAAGGCCTTGAGGCCTGGTATGAACCCGACCGTGTGCGTCACCTGCCGGAAGGAGATGGCATACAGAATGCCTGCCACACCGGCCATCGCACCGCCGACCACAAACGTTGTCACGATGGACCGGTCCACGTTGATGCCCATCAGAGCGGCAGCTTCCCGGTCTTCGGCCACAGCACGGATGGCGCGCCCCGCCTTGGTGTAGTTGACGAACACCTGCAGCAGAACCATCATCAGCACGGCGGCCACGATCACGATGGCCTGCCGCTTGAGGATCTCGATGCCGAAGATACTCCACTCGCCTTGCAGGATCCCGATATCCGGATAGACCTTGGTGCTGGGCCCGAAGATCCCGCGGAACGCATATTGCAAAAAGAACGAAGCACCGATGGCCGTAATCAGATAGACCAGGCGCGGTGAATTGCGCAGGGGGCGGTAAGCGATCCGCTCAAGCATAACCGCAAGAAAGGTTGAGACACTGGTGGAAACCAGCGTGATGATGACCAGCGACAGGATCGGGTTGGCATTCAAAAAGCCGCTCTCGTCAAACGCGCGGGCGACAAAGAACGCGATGTACATGCCCCCCATGAACACCTCGCCGTGGGCAAAGTTGATCATGAACAGCACGCCATAGACTAACGTATAGCCCAGGGCGATCAGCGCGTAGATGCTGCCCTGGGCCAATCCGAATACAAACAGGTCAATCCATGCTTCAGCGGAGAACTCACCGGAGGTCAGCGTGGCGATGCTGCCCACCGTGATGAACAGAAGGATGCCGCCACCGATGACCCACACAGCGATTTTTGAGCCATCAATGCGGCGCAGTTGTTGCGCGATTGTTGTCATGGGTTCCCCCAACAGCTTACGGCGTCGTGATGTGAACGGGCGAGCCAGGATGAGGGCCTGGCTCGCTCGATACGCTGGCGGTTGGCCGCGCTCAGGCCTCCTGAGCATAGGTCAGAAGGCGGGATTGATCAACCGGCTACTCGGCTTCCGGTGCAGGCACGAACGCGCCGCCTTCAACCACCACAAACTCGACCGACGCCGTTGAGCAGTCGCCAACCTCGTCACAGGTGATCTCACCGGAGATACCCTGCAGGCCACTCGTGCCGTACATGGCCTCACGCAGGGCGGTACGTCCGATGTACAGTGTGCCGTCATTGCCCTCAACAGCGACCTCTTCGATCGCCTGCAGGATGAGGGTCATCGCGTCGTAGCTCTCCGGCGCGAAGGGGGCCGGGGGTTCCTCGCCATACTCAGCAACATAGGTCTCAAGGAACGCATTGTATGCGTCGGAAAGCTCTGCGCTCGGGCCGGAGGCGTAGACACCCTCAGCCGCATCACCCGCGGCTTCGATGAAGCTCTCGGCGTTGATGCCGTCTGCGCCCATCAGGATCGTGCCTTCGAGGCCTTCAACTTCGACCGCCTGTGAGGCGATGAAGCCTGCCTCAGCCGGGAAGATCGGCATGTAGATCAGGTCCGGAGCGTCGGCGGCGATAGTGGTCAGCACGGGGCGCATATCGGTGTCGCCCACATTGACCGCCTCACGGGTGATGACCGTACCGCCCAGGCCCTCAAAGGTGGCACTGAACACTTCAGCGAGACCGTCGGCATACGGGCTGCCATCGCTGATGGTGGCAATGCTGCGCGCACCCAGCTCATTGAAGGCAAACTGCGCGGCGGCTTCACCCTGGAAGTTGTCGTTGAAGGCGGTGCGCATGAAGGACCGGGGCGCATCAGAGGCGGTCAGCGCACCGGCCGTGCAGGAAGGCGACACCATCGTGTAGCTGGCTTCCTCATAGATGCCGGCAGCCGGTTCGCACGACGATGAGCATGTATGGCCCATCACCGCAACGATGGTCTCGTCGGAGACGGTCTTGCTGGCAACCGTCTGGCCGCCTTCAGCGCTGCACAGTGTGTCCTCCGCAACGATCTCGATGTCGCGGCCCGCGATCTGGCCATAGTCGGCCACGGCGATCTCGGCTGCACGCAGTTCATTGATGCCGAAGATATCGACACCCTGGCCGCTGGTGACCGTGTTCACGCCGATGCGGATCGGTGCGCCGGGCTCAATCGCGATCACGCCACCCTCATCTTCGATAGGCGGTCCCGCGGGGGTTGTCTGGCAGGCTGCCAGACCAAGCGTGAAGACTGCGGTGAGAACGACTATAAAAGTGACTCGTTTCATAGCTCTCTTCCCCTTGTTGGTAGTAGGTTTCCGTATTGGAAAAGGTCGGTTTTCGCGGCACTTATCTGGATATCGTTGGGATATCGTAGGGCAATAAGTGCCGATCCGTCAGATACGGATGAATCGCATAGTAGCATCTTGGCCCAGGTGTGTCAAGCCTTAGGGCAGAGAGCGCTCGATGAGAGTGACTGGATGCCAGGCGGAAGGCGTGTCCTCGCTGAGTGCGACCTCAAGGCGGTATGTGCCCGGCGTGACATCTTCGCCGATCCACAGGCCCATCACCTCGCGGACGACCTCGCCGTCCGTCCATAGAGGTGTGGGGTACTGTTTTTCGTCAGTGGACCGGTGAGCCTGCGCAACGACGGTGCCATCCGGCGCGACAAGCCGCAGCCACGTGCCATATGCCGGAAGGTCGCCGCGGTTCGAAAGCCAGACGAGGTCCACCGCCAGCTGACCCAACGGTGCATCGAAGGACGTGCCTGGCGTCAGATTGGCACCTACCAGCCTGATCCCCGGCTGAATTTCGCTGTCAACGCGGATCGCCGGGACGGGTACATCGACAGGACCGCGCGCAGGTTCAACCGTGACCGGCATCGCCAGCAGGACCGTATCCCCGAGGATAGTGCCGTCTTCTGCCAGCACCAGATTGCGCCGTCCCGAGTCGCGCAGCCACAGACCGATCCGCAGCTGGTATGTGCCCGGCGGTGTCCCAGTGGGGATCGCCACCGCGTGCGGATCGCGCAGGTAGCGGTCCAGCGGCCAGCGCGTGGTCGGATAGTCGCCCGGGTTTAGCTTGTCGGATTGGGCCCATGTTGTGTCCGCCGATGTGGTCAGGTGCACAAATACCTGGTAGTTGGCGGGGACCGGTTCGCGCGCCTTCCAGTAAAGGGTGACGGGCAGGCTCTCGCCGGGACGTACAGTCTGCTGGCCGATGGCGTAGCCGATCAGATCGAGGCCCCCTTCCAGATAGGCGCGTGTGTCCACCTCTGCCGGTTCAGCGACCACGCCGGTACTGCGGACCTGGAACCATCCTGCCGCGCCGCTGATCGCCATGAGCAGCATGGTGCCGCCCAGAACAGCGGCTGCCTGTGCCCGATTGCCCGGTGCAGCACGCTCGGATCGCGCGCTTGCGGGCAGTCGCCATGCCGCGAAAGCCAGTCCAGCGGCACCGGCCACACTGATCAGTGTGGTGAGCGTGCGCGCGGGCGTTGTGCCCAACCACACGCGGACCTCATGGCTGCCCGCCGGAACCGGCACCGTGATCCACCCTTCAGGCGATGCCGTCTCGATCGGTACGGGCTGCCCGTCAATGGAGGCCCGCCACCCCGCAAAGTCGAACAGATACAGCCGCAGCGTGAAGTCCTCGCTGCTGGTCACGCGGTAGCGATGGGAGATGGTGCGCTGCCCCAGGAGGTCAACGGTTGCGCCCGGCGGAAGGGTGGCCCGGTTCACCCGGTCGACCGGCCCACCCTGCTCGTAGGCCGCGATCATCGTAGGCTGGGGCCCCGGCACCACGTCGACCCCAGCGGGCACAAAATCACCGGTTGAGGTTGTGCCCAACGCCAACCCGTTCAGCTCAAAATTGAGCATGGCCAGCCGGTCCGTTGGGCCAAAATCGCCCCAGCCTGGCGGCACGAAGCCCGGCAGCGCGCGCAGCAGGGGCAGCGCCAGCGGTGCGGCACGCAGCCACGCATTCTCCTTGGGCAGCCAGTCCAGTGCGCCTGCAGCCAGTATCGCCAGACAGAAGGCAGTCGGGCCCAGCAGCCGCCACGGGAATTGGATAAACGCCAGAAAGGGCAGTCCTTCCCAGATGGGCAGGCTGAGCGGAAGCATCAGCGCGATAAGGACTGTGCCCGCCAGCGCGAAATACCCGGACTCGAGTCGTCTCAACCGGATCGCAGCGGCTGCCCCGATCGCAGCCAATACCCACTGCGCCACACCCAGATTGAACCGGAAGGCAGGATTGAGTGCGCCCAGGTCCAGGGGTAGGGAGGGGGCGAACAGCTCGCCGGCGCTCAGAAAGTGGTTGCGGAAATCGAAATGCCCCGGCCCGATGAGGTTCCCCAGTTGAACGGCATCGCCTTCCAGCGCGACATTCAACCAGAAAAACGCCGAGAGCAGCAGCCCGAATACGAGCGGCAGCCCACTGATGACAGGCCTTCCGTCGCGCATCACGGCCAGCCGCCACGCGACGTATCCGGCCAGGAGCCCAAACGTCACTAGTGCCAGCAGGTTGTGAGCCAGTATCAGGGCTGTGGTCGCCAGTGCTGCGGCGATCAGGCTCCCGCGTGATGGATCGTCGATGTGGCGGGCCGTCAACCAGAACGCAAACGGCCCAATCCCCAGCGCGAAGAACTCCGCCAATACGCCGCGCATGTGCGGGTTGATCAGGAAGACATAGGGCGCGAACAGGTAACACGCAGCGGCCAGCAGGCCCGCCGGTACCTCATGCGTTCGGCGGACCATCTGGTAGGTGCCGACCCCGCCCAGCAGATAGCCCAGCACAAACACCGCCTTCACCCCGAAGACCGCTGCGGTGGGCGTGGCCAGCGTGAAGACATTCGCCAGATAGTAGGTCAGGGGCGCGTAGTAGTTGTAGATCGGGTAGCCGTAGCCGTAATAGAAGTCGGCGGCCCAGCGCGGGTAGAGATCGCCAGCGCGCAGAGCGTAGGCCAGTTCTGCCGTGCGCAACACGTGCAGCTCTGCGTCTGTTTCCCGCGGCAGGGAAGGTCGGGCCAGAAAGGCCCACGCCGCGAACAGGCACAGCACAACAACCGGTATTAGCTCATGGGAGGCAGCACGTTTCAACATAGCGGCGCGCAATTCTAGCATACAGGAGGGCCGTGCCGGTAATATCCGCAGGCATGAGAAAACTTGGACTATGCTGCATTATCATAGGGCTAACAGCCTGTACAACCGTTGAACCGCAGGCCGAGCCCACACCCACCCTTGATACTGTCTTTGAGACAGCGGATGCGGTTGTGCTGCCCACATTCCAGGCCGACGCGGAGTCGACGGCGGCCTCCGTGGGGGTAACCGCGGAGATCGGCCCGACGCCGCTGCCGTACCCTACGGCGCCCGGCCTGCAAGGCACACCGCTCGCACAGCGCACCGGGGCCTGCCCCGTCCCGGAAGGGTATACGCTGGAACAGCGCGTCGGATTCTGTATCGCGGTGCCCGGCACCTGGACCATTCAAAACGTGGATGGCGGCCTGGCCGCGGCGCTGGAAACGACACCTGGCCAGGCGATTGGGCTCCTGCCGGAGTGGGCCGGTGCAGACGCTTCGATCTGCCAGGTGACCGTCTATATCGCTGAGCAGGGTTCGGCTCAGGACCACCTCGCCGCCCGGTTCAGAGAATTCCAGGAGCGTGCTGGCCTGGCTGAGCTGACACCCAACAGCATCCAATCCCCGGATGGGTTTGCCGTCAGCGGCTTCGAGTGGGCCACGGGCGGCCGTTTTGGCGGGGTCTATGCTGCTCAGCTTTCCCCGAACCGGCTTGTACACATCAGCCACAGTGGGACCACTTGCGCGCTTGAGAATCTGCTGCCGGTGCTGCAAACTCTGCGCTTTACTAACGAAGGGTGAGCGTTTTGTGCCATAATACGATTGATGGTGATGATACCCGATTTCTGGAGGAGAGAACGCAATGAGTGACGAAGACCGCAAAGAAGCGGAAGACCGGATCGCCCGCATCCGCGGGGGTGGGCAGGGGGCCCCGGCCGGTGGCCGTGATGATGTCTCGGACGACTACGACGACTTTGATGACAGCACCAGCGATGCGCTTTCGCGGGCACGGTCACGCGCGGATACGCTGCGTGGGCCTTCACGTGGGGGCAGCCGCGCTGAACGCTCCCAGCCTGCCGCTCCGCCGCCGGGGCGAACGGCTGAGCGCCGCGGCCCGAATGCGATTGTGGTGGTGGGCGGCGTGGTTGGCCTTGGCCTGATCATCGTGCTGGCGATTCTGCTTGTCGGTCAACTCGCCGGCGGCAGTTCGATCCTGCCGCTCGGCCCGACCGAAACGCCCACACCGACGGCCACGCCTACCCCTGTCCCGCCGACCGAGACACCGACGGCCACGCCGACGCCGGACATCCCCCCGCTGAACGCGCCCCCGCTGACCTGCATTTTCCAGAGTGGCATCGGCTGTTTTGATTACTGCAATGATGCTGAGAACGCAGGCGAGTGTGAGGCTGCCGCGGACTTCCTGGAAGCACAGGGTGTGGATGCTGAACAGTTCTTTATATGCCTGGGCACTGAACCGGGAGCGAACATCGGCACCACGCAGGAATGTCTGGAAGAGGGCTGGCTGGCCGAAGAGGGTCTGCTGATTATCGAAGACGACGAGTAGAATCTGGTGAAGGCAACCGGGGCCTCGCTATGGGGCCCCGGTTCGTCGCCTGACTGGTCAGTCGAACAACTCGGGGATCTGCTCGGGGTGTTCGGCGACTTTCACACCGACCTTTTCCAGTGCGGCGATCTTGTCCTCCGCGCTGCCCTCGCCGCCTTCAACAATGGCACCCGCATGCCCCATCCGCTTGCCTGGCGGTGCACTGCGCCCGGCGATGAATGCCACAACGGGCTTGGTCACGCTGTGCGCGATGAACTCCGCGGCCTTTTCCTCATCCGTGCCGCCGATCTCGCCGATCAGCACAATGCGCTCTGTGTCCGGATCGTCCTCGAACAGGCGCAGCGCATCGATGAAACTTGTCCCATTGATCGGGTCGCCGCCGATGCCGATCACCGTGGACTGGCCCATGTCGGCATTGGTCAGTGCGTAGACGACCTCATAGGCCAGCGTGCCCGAGCGTGAGACCACGCCGACCGGCCCCGGCTTGGCGATGTTGCCGGGGATAAACCCAACCTTCGCCTCGCCCGGTGTCAGCAGCCCCGGGCAGTTCG
>JAADYX010000028.1 GCA_010092885.1 Chloroflexota bacterium
CTGTACAAGCTGGGGATCTTTCAGGCTGTGGCGGCGGAAGGCAGCATTACCCGTGCGGCGGAAAACCTGCACTTGAGCCAACCTGCCGTCAGCCAACACATCAAAGAGTTGGAGGCGCGGCTGGGAGCCCGTCTGTTCGACCGGGGACGGCGCGGGGTGACGCTCACTGCGGCGGGTGCCACCCTGCTGGACTACGCACGCTGCATCCTGCGGATGGTGGTTGAGGCTGAAAACGCCGTCGTGAACGTCAGCCAAGTGGCAGAAGGACGCCTGCGCGTGGGAGCCACCCCGGAGGTGGGCACCTATCTGCTGCCGGAGTTCATCCAGGCCTTTCACGAGCGCTTCCCCAGATTGAACATCTCCTTGCACACAGGTGATACCCGCCAGATCGCGCGGCAGGTGGCCGCCGGGGAGTTGGAGATCGGCTTTGTGGAGGGCGAACCGGTCAGCGCTGACGAGGTCAACAGCCTGTTCCTGCAGGAGATCGAGTCACGGCTGATCGTCGGGCCAAGCCACCCGTGGTGGGAGCGCCCTACTATCCCCGTGGAGGATCTCAGCGGGCAGCCGTTTGTCGCGCAGGGGAGGCACAGCGCAGACCGCCTGTGGTTGGACCGCCACCTGACCCGCTACGATGTATCCGTTGACGTCGTGGCCGAGTTTGACAACCTGGAGGCGATCAAGCGAGCGGCTACATCAGGGTTGGGGATGGCGGTCGTGCCTGCCTGCGCCGTGCATTATGAGGAGCAGACCGGTCTGCTGCGCGCCCTTGGCCTAGAAAACGCCCGTTTCCACCGCACACTGGCGCTGGTCTGGTCACGCAGCCAGCCGCTAGGCCCAGTGACGCGCGCCTTCCTGACACACCTCACTGACCGCTACCCGCAGCTGAGCCGCCTGGTTTCCCAAGAGGATCAGGTGTTTGTGCTGCCGGACCCGACCCAACCGGGGCCGTTCAACTGTGCGGGGCAGGCTTCAGATCGGTGAGCTGCTGGCGCAGCAGCCAGGCATCCAGAGCCAGGGCGCGCGCTTTGATCCAGACGAGCGTGGCATAGAGGCTCGTGAACGCGCCCACACTGAAGAGCAGCGTGTGCAGCATCCGGGGTGAAAGGCCCGTATCCGCGCTGCTGACGCCCGCCCCACCGCCGATCACCACCGGGTGGATGGCGGTATCGAGCATGCGCACGCCGACAAAGGCGAAGAGCACGCTGGCCAGCGCGATGATCCCGTAGACAGCGCTGAAGCGCGCGCGGCGCTCATCGTCTGCAAAGGCCTGCCGGAACAGCAGATAGGCCATGTAGACCAACCACATCATCGCGACGGCCTTGAGCTTGGGATCCCACATCGGGAAGAAGGTGCCCCAGCTGGCGCGTGCCCAGACCATGCCGCTGGTCAGGGTCATGGTGACCAATACCACGCCGACCTCCACCGAGGCCGCCGCGATGCGATCCCAGTGGGCTTTGCGGCTGGCCAGGTAGAAGGTCCCGGCGGCGGCGGTCACCACGAAGCCGAGCGCTCCGGCCCAGGCCGCCCCCACATGGAAGTAGAAGATGCGCTGGACGGCGCCCATCACGCGCTCGGTGGGTGCGTAGAACAGAACCATGAACAGCGCCGCGATCAACAGAAAGGCGGTCAGTGCGCTGAGCACGGTCAGCGGGGTAGAGCGTTTGGCAAACAGCATGTGGTCTCCCGGTTAACTAAGCTGTTCCCCAGCGTACCGGCTCCTACCCTGGCTGACCAGTGCGATGTATCACCCGATGTGGGTGTAACTCGTCAGGTTTGGGGCACCCGCTCCCCGAGAAAGTCCTCCAGCGCCTGTGCGGCGCGTTCGGCGTAGTGGGCGTAGCGCTGCCGCTTGTTCTTGATGTAGGGTTCCGGCGGCGGCAGCAGCCCGAAGCTGGCCTTCATCGGTTGGAAGGTTTTCGGCTCCGCGTGGCAGACGTAATGCGCCAGCGCGCCCAGCATGGTGACCGGCGGCAGGATCCACAGCGGGTCACCGGTGAGCAGATTCGCGGCGTTGATGCCTGCGAGCAGGCCACTGGCGGCATTGCCGACGTAGCCCTCGATGCCTGTGATCTGCCCGGCGAAGAACAGATCGTCGCGCTCACGGTACTGCATTGTCTCGCGCAGCAGCACCGGTGAATTCAGGAAGGTGTTGCGATGCATCTGCCCGAGCCGCGCGAAGGTGGCGTTTTCCAGACCGGGGATCATGCGCAGGATGCGCTTCTGCTCCGGCCAGCGGATGTTCGTCTGGAAGCCGACCAGGTTGTAGAGGGTCCCGGCTACGTTGTCCTGCCGCAGCTGCACGACGGCGTGAGGCCAGCGGCCTGTGCGCGGATCTGTCAGGCCGACGGGGCGCAGCGGCCCAAAGGCCAGCGCCTTGTGCCCGCGTGAGGCGATCTGCTCGATGGGCAGGCACCCTTCGAAGAAGTTGGGGTCCTCCTGCTCGAACTGCCGCAGCTCGATGCGTTCGGCGGTCAGCAGGGCCTCGACAAAGGCATTGTACTCCTCTTCGGTCAGCGGGCAGTTGATGTAGTCGCCGGCTTCCTGCTCGCCGCGATCATAGCGCGAGGCTCGGAAGGCGATATCCATGTTGATCGACTCAGCATACACAATCGGCGAGAGCGCATCGTAGAAGTACAGGTACTCCTCGCCGATCAGTGCTCCGATTTCACCGGCCAGCGCTGACGCGGTCAACGGTCCCGTGGCGATGATCGTTGGTTCGGCGGGGATGATGGTCGCTTCCTCGCGGCGCAGGGTGATGCGTGGGTGGTTCTCGATGCGTGTGGTCACCGCCCCGGAGAATGCCTCTCGCCCCACAGCCAGCGCGCCGCCCGCCGGAACGCGCGTTTCATCGGCGGCGGCCATAATCAGGGAGTTGAGGCGGCGCAGTTCCGCCTTGAGCACGCCCCCGGCGCGGTCGGGCAGGTCGGAGCCTAACGAATTGCTGCAGACCAGTTCGGCGAGTTTATCGGTGATGTGGGCGGGCGTCTCGCGCTGTGGCCGCATCTCCCACAACGTCACGTCCAGACCGCGTTCGGCGGCCTGCCAGGCGGCCTCGGAACCGGCCAACCCGCCGCCGATGACATGCAGATCGGTCATAGTATGTGTCTCCTATCCGCGGGCGGTGGTACGAGCCAGCCAGAAGCCGAGCACCAGCAGGGCTGCGGTGGCGGCCACCGCCCCGATTCGCTGTGCGTTTGTCACGGCAATTGTGCCGGTCTGCGGTGGCCCCGGCTGCACGGTCGGTTCGGCCACGGCGATGGTCACCTGCTCGGTGACGGGCGAGTCCGCCAGGCTGGCCTCCAGTGTGTAGACGCCCGGCTCATCGATCACCACCTAGCCTGAAAACGAATCGACCGGTTCGCCGTTTATACTCAGGGAGATGGTTGGGGCCTCGGCCCCCATAGTCACCACCTCCACAGGGATGGTGCCCGGCGTAACAGTTTCGCCGTCGGTTGGCGTCCGGAAGTCAATATCCTGCGGGACGGGCCGCACCCGGAAGCGATAGCTGCCCGCCACGCTGCTGCCGTCTTCGAGTTCGGCCTCGTAGGTCACCGTGTAGGAGCCGGGCGGCAGGGCAGGCAGCAGCGCGGCAACCGTCTGCGGGCGCAGCAGATCGCCCGGGCCACCGTAGACCGCTTCAGCGGTGCTGTCCAGCACGCGCAGGGACCAGGTGCGCACCGGCCCGTTGAACGTTACAATGACCCGCTCTGGCGGGACGGGCAGCACAGCATTGGGTTCTGGATCGCTGTCCGTAAGGCCTTCCTGTGCGGCGACAGTGCCACCGCCTACAATCAGGACGACGAACAGCCCGAATAACAACCGACGCACCATCATGACACACATTGTACCATCTGAGGACAGCCCTATGCCCACCATGCGGCTCATACTGAACCCCAGCGCGGACCGCGGCCACGCCGCATCGCTGCGCAAACCGCTGCGTACCCAGATCGACCAGGCCGCCCCTGAGGGGACGCGCGTCGAATGGTGCGTGACCACCCACCCACGCCATGCTATTGAGCTGGCCGAGCAGGCCGGTCGGGACGGCGCGGACGTCGTCGTGGCTGTCGGCGGCGATGGCACCGTGCATGAGGTGATCAACGGCCTGATGCGCCTCGCGCCGGAAGAACGACCGCTGCTGGGGATCATCCCGGTGGGGTCGGGCAATGACTTCGCGGCCAACCTCGGCCTGCCCACCAACCGGTCGGCGGCTGTACAGCGGCTGTTCGCTGGGGAACCGCGGACTGTCGACGCCTGCCTGATCCGCGATGACACGGGTCGCACCGAATACTGGAACAACACCGCGGGCATCGGTTTTACGGGATCGGTCAACTACGCCACGCGCAGCCTGAAGCAGCTGCGGGGTTTTGTGCTGTATCTGGCGGCGGTCTTTCGCGCCGTGCTTGATAACCCAGATCCGCTTGAGGCGCAGATCCGTATGGACGAGGAGCCCGTGCGCGAGGAGACGATCCGCATGATCAGTGTGTGCAACGGTCCGCGGGAGGGGGGCGGCTTCCCGGTGGCACCCGGTGCCCGCCTTGACGACGGCCTGCTGACCTATACCATCATGGGCAACATCAGCCGGGCGGGGATTCTGCGCTTTTTGCCAGTGGTGTTGGCGGGCAATCATCTGCGCTACACGCGCGTCTTCGAAGGCGGTGAAGCCGCCAGCATCCGGGTGACGGTCGAGCGGGCGGTGGACATCCACATTGACGGTGAGATCTTCAGCACCCACACGAGCACAGCGCGCGTGTTCGAACTCGACGTGCTGCCGCAGGCGGTCCGGGTTATTGTGTAGGCTGGTGTATAATAGGCACCATGCCGACCTTAGAGCGTGCCCTCATCGATTATGACGAAAACCTGATCGCGGTCATCGCCGCAATGTGGGATATCGATCTGCCGGGGGAGGGCCACATCCAGGATGTCGAGTATCTGGCGGGGGCCATGTCCGACTCGGAGGCGGCCGCTGCGATGTGGGAGCATCTGGGGCCGGAAGAACAGGCGGCTCTGCTGGATCTGCAAAGCACAGATGGCCGCCAGCCCGCAGCCCGCTTCTTCCGGCAGTACGGGGAGATCCGCCAGATGGGGTTCGCCCGGCGCGAGCGCGAAAAACCCTGGCTCAACCCGGCCTCTGTGGCGGAAGCCCTATATTACCGCGGGCTGATCGTCTTCATCTTCATGCGGGACCCAACCGGCACCCAAGAATACGCTGTCATCCCGGGCGTACTGCCTGACCTGCTCCCCCAACCGGAGCCGGTCGTCATCACGCCGGGGCGCGCGGTTGATGTGCCGCCGCGGGTGGTGCCCGGCGGCCTGTCGACTGCCGTCAATGATATGGCGACTCTGCTGGCGGTGCTGTACATCCGGGACTATGCCGCCCGCGATTGGCTGCTGCCGGAACCGCAGCCGGCCATCGATCCGTATTTGCGCCGGTCCGATCCGCTGTACCGGGCGCTGTTGGTCCAGCTGGCCTATGAACTGCAGTTTGTCAACAGCCGCGCGGATGGCATCACGCAGGTGGACCGCGAGGTGGTCCGGCCGTGGCTGGAGAATTCGCACGATAACCAGGCACGCTTGTTGATCGACCAGTGGACGCGTTCCACGGGTTGGAACATGCTGGCGCATACACCCGGGCTGATCCGCGGTGAGATAGGCTGGCCGAACGATCCCCGGTTGGCACGCCAAGCCCTGATGGACGCCATGCGCCATATTCCAGCAGAGATGTGGTGGTCAGTCGACTCGCTGCTGGCGTTTATCCGTGAGGACAACCCTGATTTCCAGCGGCCCGGCGGCGACTACACAGCCTGGTATCTGCGCGACACTGTCAGCGGGGCTATCCTGCACGGCTTTGAGATGTGGACGCGCATCGAGGGCGCACAGCTGCGGGCCATCATTGAGGGGCCGGTGCGCTGGTTGGGCCTCGCCACGGTGGCAGGCGGTGCGCTGCGGCTGACTGATCACGGCTTGGCCTGGCTGGAACGCAGCGACTGGCCCACCGAACCCGATCCGGAGCCCGCGATTGTTGTGGATCCGCACGGCATTATCACCGTGCCAGCCACCCTGAGCCGCTACGACCGCACCCAGATCGCGCGCTTTACCACCTGGCTTTCCACGCCGGAGGCAGCTGCTTATATTGAAGACATGCCGCCTGCCGATGAGGGTGCATACCAGTACCAACTCACCGTGCAGTCGATCCGCCGGGTGTCGGACAGGGGCATCACACCGGAGCGCATCCACAGCTTTCTCGAACGGCTGGCACGCTCCGACCTGCCGGAGAGTGTGGCAGGCATGCTGGCCAATTGGTCACCGGATGCGGTCACCATCCGGGATGCGGCTGTGCTTGCCGTCAAGGACCCTGTGCTGCTGGAGCGCATCCGCCGGGATGCGCGCGTCACACGGCTGCTGCGCCAGGAGATCGGGCCACGTTCCTACCGGGTACGCCGCGATCAGGCTGAGGCGCTGGCCTCCATGTTACGGACAAGTGGGATCATGCCCTTTCGGGAGGACCATGCCGAAGACGACCGTCCTTAGCCTGTGGTTGGTGATGCTGCTCGCCGGCTGCCAGACTGCCCTCGCGGCGACCGATGCCCCGGTCACGCCGCTGCCAACCGCCATACCGATGCCAACCGCCACGACCGAACTGACAGCCACATCGCTGCCGCCAACCGGCACACCCATCCCGGCGGCGGCCCCCGTGGTGCGGCAGACTACCTTTGATGTCCCTGAGACGGGCAGCCGCTTCGCCAATCTGACTGTGGATGCGCTCACCGCCCGTCATTATGGCGGCAGCGGCATCGTGTTGGGGGAGACCATCCGCATCGATCCGCGCGGGTACACGCAGTACGCTATGAGCTTCGAGAGCGATGGGCTGCGCGTCACCGGTTTGATCAACATCCCGGCGGGCGATGGCCCCTTCCCGGTGGCGATCTGCAATCACGGCTACCGGCATCCGAGCGAGTACGAGCCCGGCTTCGACAGCTGGCGTATGGCGGATTGGCTGGCCGAGCGCAACTACATCGCCATTATGCCGGACTTTCGCAACTACGGTGACTCGGACACCGGGCCGAATCCCTTTCGCATTGGTTACGCGGTGGACCTGATGAACCTCGTCGCACAGCTCGACTCGCTGCCGACCGCTGCGCCCGAACAGGTTGGGATCATGGGTCACAGCATGGGCGGAGAAGTTGCCATGTGGCCAATGGTCATCAGTGAGGAAGTGGATGCCATCGTGCTCTATGCCTCCATGAGCGGTGATGTGGCCCGCAACTGGCATCATCGCTGGTATTATTGGGCGGTTCAGCGCGATGCCATGGAAGCCGTCGCCCGTGTGTATGGCCATCCGGATGACCATCCGGAGGCGTACACGCTTATCTCCCCGATCACTTATCTGGACCGGGTGCGCATGCCGGTGCATATCCACCACGGGCGCATGGATCCGTTGGTGCCGTTTTGGTGGGCGGAGGAGCTCCATGATCTGTTGGTGGCGGAAGGCAAAGACGTGCGGCTGTTCGACTACGGCGGGGAGGCCCACGGCTTCACTGAGCCGGGGTTCCAGCATATGATGGGCGAAACCCTCATCCTCTTCGATGAGCATGTGCGGGGCAACACCACTACCCCGTGAGGCCCGTGGCAATCAGGGGGGTGCTGCGGTATACTGCTTAAACGTATTGGGGGTGTAGCTCAGTGGAAGAGCAGGGGCCTTTTAAGCCCTTGGCCGGGGGTTCGAATCCCTCCACCCTCACTCAAGCGGACGAATCAATTCCCCGACCGGCCAAAGCGCCGGTCACCTTTTTGCTGTAGCGTCGGCGCACGGTCTGGTCTCTGTCATGAGACAAACGCCGAGCAGCCAAAGCGTGTGCCTTTATTGACGATGCCCTCCAGACGCACCACACAGACAAATGCCTATCTTTGATGCCAGGGTGAATCCTAGACGGCCGTATAGGTCCGACTCTCGATAAGCAGCCAGTCCGATTGCCTCCAAGTTGGCCTACTCTGTAGGAGATGAAACCCAATAAAAGGAGGTAGTACGATGAATAATGCAAAACGCTTCACCATGTTAGTTGGAACACTCTTTATTGGAATACTGGTGGCCAGCGGGTGCGCGGGAAGAGGGCAAGCCCCCAGCGCTGAGGCGGGTTCTGACAACGTGATCACAGGAGAACTACCCGACGGAGGGTCGCTCTCCGTGACGCTGGTCGAGGGCGTGGGGAATGGGGCCACCTCACTCACCCAGCCTGCCATCGATGAGCCGGATTTCAACCGGATATCTCGCCCGGAGCACCTATGCCTCGAGCTCGACGGTTACGCTTTGGATGTGGTGGTACCAGTCCGTTGGGTGTGTGCTATCCCTGTAGCTGAGTACGAGTCTATGAACGAGGCTGCTGCTGAGCAGATCGACGTGCTGCGTAACTTGCTGGAGACACGGCCTGCGCTGTCTGACCACGTCGGCAATCTGCCTGACCTGCCCGTACCAAACGCCGCGCAGGTGATGCAGTCTCAGCCTGTCTATTTGGAGTTTGCCAGTGGTGCTGGGTTACGCTATCTGACGATGCATGTACAAGATTTTGTGCCAGTCACCAATCAAGGGCTTGCTTACAGCTTCCAAGGGCTGACAGAGGATGGCGCCTACATCATCAGTGTGACGCTACCCGTCTCCCATCCGTCGCTCCCTGCAAGCTTGGAGACACTCCCCGATGAGGTCAGGCTCGAGATGAGTATGCTCGGCCCCGATGACTATCTGAACACCTACGGCCCGGAGGCCCAGGCGCTTATTGATGGGCTGGATCCTTCCGAATTCGCCCCAACGTTGATGACTTTAGACGACCTTGTCAAATCCATCA
>JAADYX010000228.1 GCA_010092885.1 Chloroflexota bacterium
CGTCGGGGCGGCGCGGCTCAGCCTGAGCGTGGGGCCAACCCGCTTCTACGATGGCCTGGAACGCTTCGGGTTTGGCGAACCGTTGGGCAACGACCTGCAGGGCGAGATCGGCGGCACGCTGCGCAAGCCCGGCAATGCCACCTGGGTGACCTTTGAGCCGCTGGTGCTCGACCGCGCGGGCGCCGCGGAGACCGCACGCACCGTCAGCGCGATGATGGCCGAAGCGCTGGAAACGGAAGCCTCCCCTGCCCTGGTAGAAGGCTACCGGATCGCGGGCAAGACCGGCACCGCGCAGATCCCCATCCCCGGCGGCTACGATCCGGACGAGACGATTGCCAGCTTCATCGGCTACGGCCCGGTGGACAATCCGCGGTTTGTGGTGCTCGTCAAGCTGGACAGGCCCACCTCCTCGCCGTGGGGATCGCAGACCGCCGCGCCGACGTTTGGCTTCTTCGTTGAGCGGCTGGTTGTGCTCATGGAGATCCCGCCGGACAGTGTGCGCCTGCGGTGACCACGCAGCTTGTGTTACCCTGTTTTATTTTGTAGTATCGAGTAAGTACTACGGGGATTGTGACGATTGCTTGGGGGAAAGGCCGCGTTTTTTAGCTGATCAGGCGGTCCAACGATGCATCTGGCCGGTCACTGGCAATCTCGATCATGCGCAGCAGCTCCTTGTCGGAAGGCGTGCCGCCGTTTTCCCGCCACCAGCGGAAATACCACCGCAGCGTATTGAGGAAGCCGATCCGTACTTCGTCGGCATCCAACGGTGGCACCTTCTGCTGGAGGCTTTTGAGCACCTCGCTGGAGTCCGCCGGTGAGACACCGGGCAGACTGTCAAGGATGAGCTCGGCGCGCAGCAGAAACAGTTCGCGCTCAATGACCGGGAAGGTATCGCCGATCTGGCGGATATTGCCCAGATAGGAGAGCGTGCGCTGACGGGGTTCGCCCTCGTCGTTGCGATAGCTCTCAACCAGATACGCATCGTGGAACGTCACATCAGCCTGTACGTTTTTGTGTCCTCGTACGACCCAACGAACATACACAAGTGTGCTCCTTCACAATGCCGTACTCCGAGTATATCATGGCGGCGGGCTGAAGGAGAAATCCGCGAGAATGACCTGTCCGGCATCGCTGAGCACAAAGGCGATGAAGTCCTCGGCGCGCGGTGAGGCACCCTGCAGGGCGGCGATCGGATAGAGGGCGGTGATATCGGCAGTGATGGGAATTGCCCGCACCGAGTCGCTGATATCCGGGGTGACATCCGTGGCATAGACGACGCCCGCATCGGCCTCCCCCAATGCGATGCGCGCGGCCACCTGCCGGACGTTATCCTCCTCAGAGACGATGTTGGCACGCAGCCCGGCGGTGAAGTCCGTGCCCAACTGTGCGGCGGCCTGATCGGTGTACTCGCGGATCGGCACGCCGGGCACCGCCAGCACGACCAGCACACCCGGCTCGGCCAGATCGGCGAAGGTTTCGATCCCGGCGGGGTTGTCGGCGGGCACCAGAACCACCAGCCGGTTAGTGGCAAACACCACCGGATCCCCGGCCAGCAGACCGGCCTCCGCGACGTACTGCATCTGCGCGGGGTTGGCGCTGGCGAACACATCGGCGGGGGCGTTGTTGATCAGCTGCACGGCCAGCTGGGAGGATCCGGCGTAGTTGGGCACCACGCGCACACCCGGGTTCTGCGCCTCATAGGCTTCGGCCAGCGCACCGAAGGCATCCGTCAGCGAGGAGGCAGCGAACACAACTAGGTCCTCGCGGCCTTCCAGCATGGGCATGCAGGCGGCCAGCAGCATCGCAGCGACGGCGGGGATCAGGCGTTTCATGCAGCGGACCATACCGGTCTTCTACGTGCACGTCAAGACGCGCTATAATGGCGCACCCAGGATGGAGGAGGAGATTATGCGTTTAAAGGACAAGATCGCCATTGTGACCGGTGCCAGCCGCGGGATCGGCGCCGCGATAGCGCGGGGCTACGCCAGCGAAGGCGCGCGCGTCGTGCTCGCAGCGCGCACCCTGCCCGATCTGCAGGCGGTTGCCGCTGAGATCAACGAGGCGGGCGGCGAGGCGCTGCCCATTGAGACGGACGTGACCGACGAAGACGCGGTCAAGAACATGGTCGCGCAGACGGTGACGCAGTTCGGCGGCGTGGATATTCTGGTGAACAACGCGGGCGGGGCCATGTGGAAGCCCGTCTGGGCCACCTCGCTGAACACGTGGGAGTGGCTCATCGGGGTGAACCTGCGCGGTCCGTTCCTCGGGTGCAAGCACGTCTGGCGGCCCATGCGTGAGCGCGGCGGCGGGGTGATCATCAATATCGGCTCCACCAGCGGATCGCGCGCGTATCCCTATTTTGCCGCATACAGCGCCAGCAAATGGGGCCTCGTCGGCCTGACCAAATCCCTGGCGGAAGAGGGCATCCCCGACAATATCCGGGTGAACGTCATCAACCCGGGCAAGGTCGATACCGCCCAGCGCAGCAGCATCAAGGATGAAGGGCCCATCCTCGCACCTGAGGATCTGGTCGGCACGGCGATCTTCCTGGCGTCGGATGAGGCCGCCTGGATGCGCGGCCACGTGATCGAGCTGGAAGCCCCCGACCCAACGAGTGTGCCCGCCGTCGGTCGGCGGCGCAATTCCAAAGGCGGCTAACCGGGTTGCGGATCGGGTTTCAACATGGTTGAAAACTTTGCGCAAGCGGGTTGGTCCTGTGGTTTCACCGTGGGGCCTTGAGAGTCCGGTGAGGCCACACTACAGTATGCGTACGAGAATTACGCCTGCCTTTGTGGATAAAACCGATGGACTTTGACGAAATTGTTGTGACAACCGCGGGCACCGACCGGCTGATCACCTGCAGCCCGGACAACCTGATCCGGCTGCACTGGGACCATATCCGCGTGGCCTTTAGCTTCGGGGAGTTTCTCCGGCTGGTGCAGCAGACGGAGCGCGTTGGTGCGCACAATGGGGGCGCGGCTCCCGCTGAGGTAACGTTCGCCAACGTGACGATGCGCCTGTCTGAAGAGGCGTATGCGGCGTTCAGCGAGCTGGTACAGGCCGCCTCGCAGCGCCTGGATGGGCGTGCACCGCGTGTATTCGCGCTGCACAACGGCAGCCATCCGCTGGATGACAGCCCGCTGCCCTACGAGTTCTGCGTGAACTGAAAAGGGCGGTCCGTGGTGGACCGCCCCGGTGCGCCCTAGCGCAGGTGCGCCTCAAGGAAATAGAGGTTCTTGTCGATCTGCCGGGAGATCTCGGTGAACAGATCGGCGGTATCCATGTCACCCGCCTCTTCGGCGGTTTTGATATCCATACGGGCAAAGGTGCCGTAGTCGGCATAGCGCTCGGCGAGGGCCTCCACGAAGGCACGGCCTTCGGAAATCTCGCTGGGGAACTCAACCAGACGGGAGTTGTCCGCGGCCATGCGTACGGTGCCCATCGCATCGCCGCCCAAAGCGGTGACGCGCTCGGCGACATCGTCAACGAAGACGAGGATGCCCGCGGCCAGTTCGTCGAAGAGTTCGTGCAGGGCGATGAAATCCATGCCCTTAACGTTCCAGTGAGCCTGCTTGGTCTGGCTGTGCAGGTCAGCCAGGTCGGCCAGATGCTGGTTCAGCAGGGTAACGAGCTGCTCGCGCGCGTCGGCAGGCAGATCGATCCGTGAGGCGTGGAGTTTGCTTGTGCGTGTTTCCATGGAATCGTACTCCTTATATTGCGTTTGGAGTGATTGTAATCCGTTTAACTCAGGGCGTGCAAAGCCAGACCTCTGGAGGTAGCCATGGGCAAGAAGAAGGCCCCAAAAATCAAGGCACATCACCGGCAGATCTTCGTCTGTATGGACGGTGACTGCGCCAAAAAGAAAGACGCGAAAGCGACCAAAAAGATGCTCAGCCGCCAGCTGAGTGATGCGCGGCGCAAAGAGGGCATCGACCGGGCACTGTGCACCGGCATGGACTGCATCGGTACGTGCAAACGCGGCCCGCTGGTCGTCGTGTGGCCGGATGGCATTTGGTATCACAGCGTGGATGAGAAAGCCGCCAAACGCATTGTCGACGAGCACATCGTTGGTGGCAGGCCGGTGGAAGACCTCGTCTTCTACCGCATCGAAGGCGCTCAATACCTGCCTATCGAAGAAGACTAATCTCCCTCAGGTCGCCCTTTGTAGGCGGCCCTTCCTCTTCTAACCCGATCCGCGTTACAATGGGGGTGTGCAAGCCTGTCACGCCAACGCTGACTGAAGAAAGTCAGACATGCTTCCAACTCCGTTTCAGCTTCTGGGACCCCCAATAGCAGCCACGTTGGCTGCGTGTGTTTTGGCCCTGCTCATCTGGTTGAGCCGCGAACACAATGCCGCCAACCATATGCTGGCCGCCACCCTGCTCATCGGTGCTGCCTGGACGAGCCTCTCCGTTGTTGAACGCCTGATGCCAACCGCTGCGCAGGCGCTCGTACTGGACAATATTCAATTCCTCACTATGGATATGGTGCCGGTCACGGTCATTGTGTTCAGCCTGGCATACGCCGGGCGGCTGCCTGAGCGTCGCCGGGGGCTGCTGCTGCTCCTGCTGTGGCCGCTGCTGTCGCAGGCCCTAGTGTGGACGGATCCTCTGCACGGCCTGGTGCGCGTGGAACCGGTGTTCCTCGCGGGGGGCGGCGTGTCCATGCTCAGCTATGAGTTTGGCATCGCGGCCCTGCTGATCATCATGGTGGATCTGGTGCTCCTGTTGGCCGCGCTGTCGATATTGGGCAGCCACATGGTGACCATCAACCGGCGGCTGCGCATGCGGGTCCTGCCGCTGGCCATACCGATTCTGTTCTTGTTCATCGCGGCGATGTTGAGCATGACGGGTGTATTCATGCCCCATCAGCGCGATCCGTCAGCCTATATCCTGCTGGCGCTTGCCGGTGGGGTGGCGCTGCATCTGTATACCACGCAGGATACGGCCATCGTGCCGCGTTCCCGTGCGTTGATCCTCGACGCGCTCACCGACGGGCTGATCGTGGTCAACCGCAGCGGCCTCATCCTGGATATCAACCGGTCGGCGGTGCGTACCTTCGGCGTCGATGAGAAGGCTGTGCTCGGCCAACCGGTCACGGTTCTGCACCCAAGTCTGGCCGGGGTGCTGGGCGGCAGCCGAGTCTCGATGCTGCAGATGAGCGATACAGCCATCTTCAACGTGCGCACTGTGCCGCTGCCGGGTACGGAGGGCAGCGCGATCCATCTGCATGATGTCACCCTGCTCGAACAGGCCGAACGGGCCCTGCGTGAGAGCGAAGAACGGTACCGGACTCTGGTGGAGCAGGCCCCTACCGCGATTGCCATCCATGATGGGGAGCGGTTCATCTATGCCAACCCGGCCATGGCCCGCCTACTGGGCTCAGAGTCCCCGGCGGCCTTGCTCGGCAAGCCGGTCCGTGATCTACGCGCGCCGGGCACCGATCTGAGCTTGCTGCTGCAAGGCGCGGCCACCCCGACTGAACAGCAGGTCAGCCTGCGCACCCTGACCGGCCGTACCATCCGGGCGGAGGTCACCGCTGTGCCGTTGGCGTACCAGGGGCAGCCCGCCGTGCAGATAGTCGCGCATGATGTCACCGAGCGGGTGCGGGCCGCGGAAGCACTGCGCACCAGCGAAAAACGCCAGCGGCGGCTGCTGGCATTGATCTCCGACCACGCCTATTCCGTGCGGCTGCTGCCGGATGGCACCCACGAGTTGGACTGGCAGACTGCAGAACCGTTCAAACGGCTGACCGGGTATGACTACAGCTATCTGGTTGATAACCCGTCGGTTCAATGGATCCATCCGGACGATCACCCGCGTGTGACAGAGGATTACGAGCGGGCCCTACGGGGCGAACAGACCGAGACCGAATACCGGCTCGTGACGCGCAGCGGTGAGCTCCGCTGGGTACACGTGATCCGGCGCCCCGTGTGGGATGAGGAGGAGGGCCGCGATGTCCGGTTGGACGGCGTGCTGCAGGACATCACCGAACGCAAACGCGCCGAGGAGGACCTGCGCCGCAGCGAAGAGCGCTTCCGCACCGTCTCTGACATCATGAGTGAGTACGCCTACTCGGTGATCGTCAAGGAGGACGGCAGCATTGAACTCGACTGGTACACCGAGGAATCGTACAAGCGGCTGACCGGCTACGATCTGAGAAAGGTGATCACCGGCGAGATGCAGCCGGTCCACGTTGGGGACAGGGACCGCTCTCATGAGGATTTCAGGCGGGCGCTCAGGGGTGAACCCCATGAGGGCGAATACCGCATGTTTGATCGGGAAGGCACGGAGCGCTGGCTGCTGCTCAAGCGGCAGCCCATCTGGGATGAGCAGGAGGGTCGGGTGGTGCGTGTCAACGGCGTGGCGCTGGATATCACAGAGCGCAAACGCGCCGAAGAACAGCTGCAGCGCCTCAATGAGGAGCTCGAAGAGCGCGTAACCAAGCGGACCGCCGAACTCGAAGCCGCCTACCGGGAAATGCGCCGCCTGAGCGAGCTGAAGGACGAATTCGTGGCGAATGTCTCCCACGAACTGCGCACCCCGATCACCAACATCAAGCTGTACCTGCACCTCCTCCAGGCAAATCCCGACAAAGCAGCGCAGTACCTGCAGGTGCTCGAGCGTGAAACCCACCGGCTGCATACCGATGTCGAGGACCTGCTGCTGATCACCCGCATTGACCAGAATCGCCTGCTCTTCCAGATGCAGTGCTTTGACCTCAACAGGCTGGTACAGGACCACATCACCGACCGCATCGCGCTGGCTTCCCAGCGTAAGCGCCATCTTTCGGTGGGGCTCGGCACAACGGTGGGCGATGTGGAGGCCGACCCAGCCCTGGTGGAAAAGGTGCTCAGCATTCTGCTTTCCAACGCGCTGGACTACACGCGGGAGGGCGACCGCATCATCGTGCAGACTTTTTCCGCCGAGGGGGGCGTCGGGCTGCGTGTCAGCGATACCGGCCCAGGCATCCCGGAGAGCGACCGCGAGCGCATCTTCAGGCGGTTTGTGCGCGGCTCCCTACCCCAGCAGCAGGCCATCAGTGGAACGGGCATCGGGTTGTCGATCGCGAAGACGATCGCGGAGGGACACGGCGGGCGCATCACTTGTTCCCAGACACCGGGCGGCGGGGCAACCTTTGAACTGTGGCTGCCTCAGTCGGCGGGCAGGGACAACCCCAACGCCTGATCGATGCCGTCGGAGATGAGGGCGCGCAGCTGGCGGGCCATGTACTCCGGCGTGTAGGGCTGGTCGTTTTCCAGCCACCAGCGTACCACCCCCAGAAACGCCGACCCGATAAACTTGACCGCCAGGCCGACATCCACGCGGGCGTTCTCCGCACCCAGAACCTCCAGCCAGGCCAGCACCACCTCATCGATGTACTGGCGCAGGCCCGCTGATATCATCGGCACACTCTCCTCATTGAGTATCACCTGGAAGAAGTCGGCATTCTCACCGATGTAGGTGAACGTCGCTACGATGGGGCCGGGCGCGTCGCGCAGCGTCGCGAAGGCGGCATCGGTGGGCATGGCCTGCCCCACCAGATCTTCATAAGCCTCGCGCAGGCTGGCAGTGAGCAGATCGGTCTTGTCGCGGTAATGGAGGTAGAAGGTCGTGCGGTTCAAGCCCGCGCGGTTGGTGATATCCTGCAATGTAATGGAATCGAAACCCTTCTCCGGGATCAGCTCGATCAGGGCGCGGCGCAGGGCCAACCGTGTCCGGATCACGCGGGGGTCCTCCGGGTTCTTGATCTTCCTCGTCATTTTTGCCGTTCCTGTTGACTAATCGACAGCATGCGGCCGATCGGGTTTGGTTCTGCCGCAGGTTTGTGCTATTTTCATCATATCGACAGAATGTTGATTAGTCAACGGGGGCACGCACCATGCTGAAGTCACGCACGCGCCGCAAGGCCGAAAGGGCAGCGGCTGACGGCGCGATCATCACGATACGGGACCTGCACAAAGCGTACAGGACGCCCGCCGGTGACTTTCCCGCCCTGCGCGGCGTCGATCTGCGCGTCAACCGGGGGGACTTCATGGCGGTGGTCGGCAAATCCGGCGCGGGCAAGTCCACCCTTATCAACTGCGTGACCGGCATCGACAGCCCGGACAGCGGCGAGATCCACGTGGATGGGTCCGCCGTGCACACCATGGGTGAGGATGCCCGGTCCCGGTGGCGGGGTGAAAATCTGGGCGTTGTGTTCCAGTTTTTCCAGCTGCTGCCCAACCTCACGCTGATCGAGAACATCACCATCGCCATGGACTTCCGCAACAGCTACCCGCTGCGTGAGCGCAAAGAGCGCGCCCTGCATCTGCTGGAACAGGTGGATATCGCCGAGCACGCCTACAAGACGCCCGGCCGCATCAGCGGCGGGCAGCAGCAGCGCGTCGCGATCGCGCGGGCACTGGCCAACGATCCGCCCGTGCTGGTCGCCGATGAGCCAACCGGCAACCTGGACTCCAAGACGGCGGGGGCCATCTTCGATCTGTTCGAGGATCTGGTTTACAACCAGGGCAAGACCCTGTTGATGGTGACGCACGACAGAGATATCCAGCGGCGTGCCTCGCGCGTTGTTGAAATGGCAGACGGACGGATTGAGGCGTAAGCATGGCAGACCTGACAGGCAAGCACGCGATCGTAACCGGTGCGACTAACGGCATCGGGGAGGTGACGGCGCTGGAACTCGCGGCGCGCGGGGCCACCGTGACCGTCGTCAGCCGCAGCGAGGACAAATGCCGCCGCACGGCAGCACTGATCGACCGGGAGACGGGCAGCGAGGCCAACTACATCCAGGCGGATCTCTCCAGCATAGACGATACCCGCCGGGCCGCAGCCGCCTATCGTGACCGGTTCGAGCGGCTGGATATCCTGGTCAACAATGCGGGGGCGGGCTTCACTGAGCTCAAAGAAAGCGTGGACGGCATCGAACTGACGCAGGCGCTCAACCATCTGGGCTACTTTGTCCTGACTGCCGGCCTGCTCGACCTGATCAAGGCCACGGCTGCCGCCCACCCGGCGTGGGGGGCGCGCATCGTGAACGTCTCGTCCGGCGCGCATCGTTCAGGTGCCAACTGGGACGATCCGCTGTTTGAGGAGAACTATACGCCCTTCGCGGCGTACGGACAGAGCAAAGCGTTCAACATCATGTTTACCTACGACCTGGCC
>JAADYX010000229.1 GCA_010092885.1 Chloroflexota bacterium
CCGGGGCGCCCATCAGCGGCGCGATTTTGTCTCCAACCTGGCCATTGAGATCCCACCAGGCCTTGCCCCAGGCGGTCACGCCGTGGGCTGCCCACATATCAGCGTACTCGCGCAGACTATCGTAAACACCACGGGGCATGGCCCCCAGCGAATTGCTGATCAGGTAGGTGCATGTCTCCAGGATGGGGAACTCATCGCGCCAGGCTAACAGCGGGTCAGTCACGAGCGTCTACTCCTCTATTGCAGTTCGTCCAGAGCCGTTTGCAGCAGCACATCCGTGTCGCCGAAGACGGCCTCTTCGGTTAGCGGAACAAGCACCTCGGGCACCACACCGATGCCTTCAATGTGTATGTTTCCGTCCATGTCGAGACCACGGGTGATGGTGAAACGCACCGTGATATCGTCCGGCATCTCAAACTCACTGATGCCGCCGCCCAGCCCCGCTGTCGGATAGTGGCCGATGATCGTCGCGCGGTCCTGCAGAGTCATGTTGTAGCTGAAGAACTCACAGGCACTTGCGCAGCTTGGGCCTACAATCACAGCGATATCGCCGTTGTAGCGCAGATCCTCGGGCGGTAGGAAGAAGGTCCCGGCGTCTTCCGGCTCGGTAACCACGAACTCGCCTTCATCATCGTCGTAGTAGGCACCCAGCCCAAGCGGCAGTTCTTCGTTGAAGAAGTAAGCAGCCATCTGGTCCGCCAGGTAACCACGCCCGCCGCCGTTGCTACGCATATCGATGATGAGGTTGTTGATGCCATTGGCATTCAACTCCAACATCAGGCGTTCCCACAGCTCAATGGTCAGCAGATCGTTGTCGAAGAAACTGTAGATCGCAACGTATGCCACGTTGTCATTGATCAACCGGTATTCGAGCGGCAGTTCGAGCCCGTCAAGCTCGATGTCATCGCCGGTGTAGAACAGCGTATCGGTCTCAAGGACGGTATCGAGCGTGGCTGTCTCCTCAGACTCCCCAGGATTGGCGTAGGTCAGTTCGACTCGCGCCCCGGGCGGGAAGCGCAGCACAAACTGGATCTGCCCCAGCCGCCGGTTGTGTTCCGTGCTGTACGGACCGAACCATGGCACTACATCACTGGCGGCTTCGCCAATGGGTTGACCATTTACGGCGATGAGTTCGGCGCCGGCCTGGATGCCTTCCCCAGCGGCGGGACTGTCCGGCAGCACGTATTCCACCAGAACACGGCCATCGGCCAGTTCAACGGGAACGATGCCCGGGCTCGCGATGGCTTCCTCCTGGAAGGCCGAGATCAATTCGTCGTTGAACGAGAAGCCGATGTGGCCATCAGGGATACGCCACAGTAGATCGCGCAGGGCCAGCGCATATTCGCGGGGACTGCGGCGCTGATCGGCCTGTTCGAAGCGCGGGCGGAATTCGGCGTCGAGCGCTTCCCAGTCGACATTCTTGTACTCAGTGAAGGAGTACTCGGTGCTCATCAGCTCCAACATGGCCTCATAGGCCTCCAGATAACCCAGGTCGGAGTAGTCTTCCAGGGCGGCATCTTCAGGCTCAAGCAGGTCGATTGAGACTGCAGCGTCACGGATGATGGCAAAGGGATCCTGATCAAGGTCGATCACGCTCCACCCGGCAGGCAGGTCCATGATCGGATCGTCTTCGGTGAACAGGAACTCATCCTCGCCAAAGCCAGAGGGGAAGCTCTGTTCATCATCCGGAGCGTAGACCACCAGCTTACCGCCCACGATCTCGCCCTCTTCGCCGTTGACCTCGTCGACAACAGTCGAGGCATAGGCGCCGGACCAACCGCCGCCATACAGGTCACGCCGCTCCAAATAGGGATCGTTCCACACATTGTTCCAATAGGCCACGGCAAAGACCATGACGCCGGTTTCCTCTTCAGCATCGTTGTCGACATCGCGCAGGGTGCCCTGTGGTGCAATCGGCAGAGCCAATGTGTATGTAAACGGCGACGTGTAGAAATCCGACGTAATCTGGCCCAGTGTTTGCGACGAGGTTGGGAATATGTAGTCTTCGTCACGATCGATGAACCCGGTTTGGTCCTCAAGGATGATCACGGGCTGGGCCACGCCATCCGTGAAGAAGGGGGCCGAATAGGACAGCGACCCGTTAATGACAACAGGTCCATCTTGGGCCGTGCTGGTGGCGTCGGTGAACACCAAAGGGGTGCTGGTGGGTTCGGGAATGCCAGTCGGTTCCTGTTCGACTGCGGTTGGTTCACCGCCCGCTGTGGCCAACGGCCCGCAGGCGATGATCGCTGCGGTCAGTACGGCCAGAATGAAAGATACACGCTTCACCTGTAAAGCTCCTTATCACAAAACGTCTGAGGGAAGCATACTGTTAAGTGCGGCTGCCCGCAATCAGGGGTTGAACCAGCGCTCGATTATCTGTTGGAGGGTGCCATCTTGCCGGATCGCAACCAGGGCGTGATCGATTTCGGCTAGAAGGGCGGTGCTCTCCGGATGAACTGCGACAGCCAGAAGCGCTTCGTTAACGGCGGACGCGATCTGTAAACCCTCACCAGCAACCAGATGTGCAGTGATGCCGTCAACCAGAGCGGCATCAGCTTCACCGGACTGTACCGCTTCAACGGCGGCTTCAGGTGTATCCACGCGGATGATGTCAAGCTCGGCTAGCCGTCGCTGCCACACCCTTGCTTCGACATCACCTCCCGAGCCAAATTCAACTGCAACCGAATTCCCTTCCAAGTGCTGCATGGTTGTGATCGTCGATCCAGTCGGGACAACCAGATGCTCGCCAATGTTGAAGTAGGGTTCGCTAAAGGCAGCGCGTCCGTAGAATTCAGGTGCGGCCACCAGCGCAGAGATCAGTACATCAACGGTGCCGATTTGCAGCGAGTCGTAGAGACCATCATAGGAGATGTTGGCGAATTCTGTGCTGACACCCATCCGGGCCGCGATCGCATTGGCCAGGTCAACATCAAAGCCCACGATGCTGCCGTCAGCGTCAACTGATTCGAAGGGTGGGTAGCTGGCGTCCATCCCAACTCGCAGTACACCGCGTTCAAGTACATTGTCCAGGGTGCGATCCGGTGCCCCACAGGCCGTGGTGCCAAGCAGTGCCAGGAGCACGATCACACTGCGGGTGACGTGACTAAACAAGGTCGAGCAGCCAGGTGAAGATCTGGGAACGGAGCCACCCACGGTGCCACGTGAAAGCATGGTTTGCGACCGGGTGAATGCGCAGTTCGGTGTTTGGTCCGGCGCGTTCGGCCAGCATGTGGGCCTGAGCCACCGGTATAACCTCGTCGGGCTCCCCATGGATGATCAGAAGGGGCCGGGGGTGAAGGCGGGCCACCTGTTCCACCGGTGCGAACGCTGCACCCAGCGCGGCCCACTGGTCAGCGAATGCCTCCGGCGTGAGGCCCGGCAGCCACGGCGTAAATTCCGCGCGGATCTCCTCCAGTGAAAAGCGCAGCGCGCGTGGATCGGCAACAGTGCCATACACAACCACAGCCTTAACACGTGCGTCGGCAGCCGCGGCCAGAATCGCGGCATACCCGCCTGCGCTGTGCCCGAGCATAACCAGACTGCCATTGTCAACCTGTGGCTGTCGCGTCAGGTGATCAACGGCGGCAATGGCATCGATGGGCAGCGTAGAGAAGTCCCAGGTTCCGGCACTGCCCCACGAACCCCGATAGTGGAAGATAAGCGCGTTCCAGCCATTCTCCCGCAGATGCAGCGCAATATCGACATTTTTCTCAATACCGGGCACGCCATGCAGCACAACGGCTGTTGGCTTCGGGAGGTCGCCCTTTGCCAGATAGAGTGTGCCGAACAGGCTGTAGCCGCCGCTGTCGAAAACGACACCGCTCTGTCCATTGTGAGTCTTGGTGTGCCACGCGCCCATCGTTGGAGGTGATCGTAAA
>JAADYX010000029.1 GCA_010092885.1 Chloroflexota bacterium
CCCTGGTGATCGTCAGCCTGTTGGCGGGCATCCCGCTGGGGCACCGCGTCGCCGTGGGGGAAGACGAGCCGGTCAGCGTACCGGCGGGCGTGGCGGGCGGGGTGCGCACCCTGATCGTGGGGCTGTTCTTCGTGACGCTGCTCTACTCGATCATCGGGCTGCCGACCGGGCTGGGCGGCCTGATCATCCGGCGCTTCCAGACGTTGGAGGTGCCCGTCGGGCCGTTGGCGCTCGTGTTCGGGATCGCGCTGGTGCTCGATCTGCTGGTCGGGGTGGTGCACACCGCCCTCGCCGTGATCGCCGCCCGCAGCGCTGCCGCCTACAAGGATGCAGTGGACGAGGACGCGGCCCGCATGGCCCCACCGCCGGCACCTGACCTCGACAGCCCGCCGGAGGAGCCCGATGCCAGCAACCCGCCGGAGGATTCATCCGTATAGTGTGGTGATGAACCCTTTCGAAAGAAGACCAGTGCGTAAAGCACGGCATTCGGCGTTAACGGCAGAAGCCTCCGCCTTTAGGCGTGGGGAGTATGTCACCTGTATCATATTTCCGCCCCTGGCCGTGATCGACCGCGGCTGCGGCACGGTGCTGCTGGTCTTCCTACTGACTCTGCCCGGCGTGGTCGCCGCGCTGGTGCTGAACCATCAGGCCGTGGTGGCCCGGCAGAACCGGTAAGCGGCGCGCACAGGCAATCTATGAGAGGCCGGTATCCGCGTGATGCCGGTTTTTGCGTGGGAGGTACGGCATGTCAGTCTGGCGGCAGCTGCGGACCATCGTGTTACTGCCCGGCCTGGCGCTGGTGGTGATACCGGCGGCGCTCCTGATCCTGACGGGCACCTTCAACCCGGCCTGGGGCCTGCCCGGGACCGCCCGGATCCTGCTGCTGACCGGCGGGCTGCTGGTACTGGCCGGCGGGCTGCTGGTGTTGGGCCACGCGATCTACCTGTTCCACGCGATCGGTGAGGGCACGCTCGCGCCGTGGGACCCCACCCGCCGCCTGGTGATCGCGGGCCTGTACCGCCATGTCCGCAACCCGATGTATGTCGGTGTGCTGCTCGCGGCGCTGGCCGAGGTCATCCTGGCGGGGTCGGTGTGGCTGGCTGCCTGGTGGGCGATCCTGGTGGTGGGGTTCAATCTGTTTGTGCGGCTGTATGAGGAGCCGCACCTGCGCGCGCAGTACGGCGCGGAATACGCGGAATTCTGCGCCAACGTGCCCCGCTGGATTCCGCGCCTGCGCCCGTGGCAGCCCGACCGGTGATGCACCGCACTGCTCGCCAGCAGACCACCCCACGGCGTGAGATGCAGCACGTAGGGTGAGCGTCAGGCGGGGGGCATATCCAAGGTGTAGAATGGTTTGCGATGCAGACTAGCACAAGGAGAATCCCATGCAGAAGACAACACAGCCGCCCGCCTGGGGTGTCATCATCGGGCTGGTGCCCGCCCTGGCCCTCATCACCTGGGACGTGGTGCGCACGCTGCGCTGGCCGCAGCTCACCGTCATCCCCGCGGGCATCGTCCTGTTGGCGGGCGCGGCCATGCTGGGCGTGTACGCCGCGATCAGCCTGCGCCACCGGCAGGTGCCGGTTTGGCTGTTTGCGGGCCTTGGCCTGGTGATCCTCGGGATGCTGGCGGCGATCCCGTTCCCCGGCGGCGTGACCGGCCCGGTGATGGTGGCGGCGGTCGTCGCGCTGGCGGCAGCCGGTCGCCGGGCGGGGCCAGCCGGAACGCTGCTGGTGCTGCCCGGCATGCTGATGGGGTTTGTCTCCCTGCTGGACCCAACCTATGGGTGGTTCCTCACCTACCCGGAGGCGCAGCCCGCTGCCGCCCTGACCCAGGCCGCGATCCTCAGCCTACCCCTGATCGGCATACCGCTGGTCGTGCTCACCCACAAGCAGGCACCCGCCATCTGGATCGCCGGGCTGAGCCTGCTCACGTTGGAAGCCGCCGTCTTCGCCGGGCTGGTGCGCGCGGTCGGCCAAACCCTGCTCTACGTGCTGACGGTCAACCAGCTGATGGTCGCCCTATTGATGGTGCCAGTGCTCGCCCTGCTGTGGTGGCACCAGTGGCTGCCGGTGCAGCCTACCCGCCAACCGGCAGCCTGATCGTCACGCGCAGGCCCTCGCCGGGCGGGCTTTGCGCGCGGATGGTGCCGCCGTGCGCTTCCACCAGTGACTGCGCGATGGTCAGCCCCAAGCCGGAGCCGCCCGTGTGCCGCGCGCGTGACTGGTCCGTGCGGTAGAAGCGGTTGAAGATCCGCGCGACTTCCTCCGGTTTGAGGCCGGGCCCGCTGTCTGCAACGGTGATCGCCACCGCGTCGCCATCGCGGGCGGCGTTCAGCGTGACGGTGCCGCCCTCCGGGGTGTAGCGCAGCGCGTTGGCGATGATGTTATCCAACACTTGGCCCATGCGGTGCGCGTCCACACAGATCACGGGCAGATCGGGAGCCACCGCCGCCGTGATCGTGATGCCCTGGCGCAGGGCGTTGGGCCGGTGGGCCGCCTCCGCCCGCGTGACCAGATCGCCGGGCGGCATCCACTCACGGCTGATGTGCAGTTCGTTGGCATCCGTGAGGGAGAGCACACGCAGGTCCTCCACCAGGCGGTTGAGCCGCTGCGCCTCGTCATAGATGATGTGCAGCGTCTCCGGGGTGGCGGGCAGCACGCCCTCGCTGAGCGCCTCGCCGTGCCCGAGGATCAGGCTGAGCGGGGTGCGCAGTTCATGGGCGATGTCAGCGGTCATCTGGCGACGCTGGCTGCGGCTCGCCAGCAGATCGGTCGCCATCCGGTTGAAGGCCTCCGCCAGCTGGCCCAGTTCATCACGCGAGTGCACCCGCACCCGGTGTTCCAGGTCGCCCGCGGCGACCGCCTGTGTGGCGTCGGTCAGTTCGCTCACAGGGCGGGTGATGGTCTCGGCGGCGGCGATGCCCAGAATCAAGGAGGCCCCGAACGCCGCCAGCGCGCCCATGCCCAACGCCTGGTAAAACGGCTGCAGAAAGGCCGCTGCCGGGGGCCGCGCCCCGAAGTCCTCTTCACTGGGCAGGAAGTACCCGACCACCTCGCCATCCACCCGGATCGGCACCGCATGCTCCAGCAGTGCGGGATCCGCCGCCTCACCCATGATCAGGTTGTGGCCGGCGATCAGCACGGCGCCGCTGGTGCTCAGCAGGGCGAACTCCGGCTGGGCGGGATGCACGCTCGGGCCGATGGGCCAGTGCACGGGCTGGTCCACTCCCTCCCAGCTGCCGTGGGCCGTGTAGTAGTGTTCCAGCTCAAAGGCGACCTCGCCCTTGTTCTCGGCATCCACGTACGCCCCGAAGGTCTCCGTGGTCAGCACAGCGACCATCGCCGCGATCAGGCCGATGCCTGCCAGGCTGACGATCAGAAAGGCCAGGGCGATCTTAAAGCTGAGGGTCTGTGTCATAGGTCAACCTCGGAAGCGGTAACCGACGCCGTAGACCGTCTCGATGTAGGCCGGTTCGCTCGGGTTCGGCTCGATCTTGGCCCGCAGGTTCTTGATGTGCGTGTCGATCACGCGCTCGCCGGTATCGGAGAGGGCTTGGTTCAGGCGTTCGAGCAGATCGTATCGGGTGAAGGGACGGCCCGGCGCGCTCATCAGGGCGGCCAGCAGATCAAACTCGGAGGGCGTCAGGGTGACGCTGTTCGCGCCAACGGTGCACTGCCGCCGGTCCAGGTCCAGGGTGATATCGCTGGCGCGCAGCATATCGTCCGTGCGCTGCTTGTCTTCCACCCGGCGCAGCACCGCCCGGATGCGAGCAGTCAGTTCACGCGGGCTGAACGGCTTGCAGACGTAATCGTCCGCGCCGAACTCCAACCCGATGACGCGCTCGTTTTCCTGCACACGCGCTGTCAGCACGATGATGGGTGTGTTGCGCTCCTGCCGGTGCTGCTTGAGGAACTGGTAGCCGTCCATCTCAGGCATCATCAGGTCAAGCACGATCAGGTCCGGCTTGGCATCACGCGCGCGGAACATCGCCTCTCGCCCGTCACAGGCGGTGACCACCTGGAAGCCTGCTTCCGTCAGATAGGCACTGACCAGATCGCGCAGGCGTTTTTCGTCATCCACAACCAGAATAAGCTTTGACATAACGTCCTTCCGTGAGCTCTTGTGCTACCGAGATTAGCGTACCACACACTTATGAAGATAATGTGAAGATAGCGCGCAATGCCCGGCAGATCACGGGGTCGTCTATCCCCACCCTGCCGGATCGACTATACTGGGGTGAGTCAACCCAACCACCAAAGGAGCCACCCATGCAACCGGACAGCCCGATCGTAGAGGCCCGTTTTGTTGCGCTGCTGCGCGGGATCAACGTGGGCGGGAACAAGCCGATCAAGATGGCCGACCTACGGCAGATGTTCGCCGCGCTGGGCTACCAGAACGTCAAGACGGCGCTGGCCAGCGGCAATGTCGCGTGGGATGCCGCCGCCAGCGATCTCGACGCGATGCGGACGGCCATCGCCACCAGCATCGCATCGACGTTTGGGTTCAGCGTGCCAGTGCTCGTGCTGCCGCAGGCACAGGTGCAGGCCCTCGTCGAGGCTGCTCCCTTCGCCGGGATCGACGCCACGGGCGACACGCGGTTCTACGTCACCTTCCTGCCGGAGCCGGTGCCCGCCGCTGATCCGCCCGCTGCCGAGGGGCTTGAGGTGGTCCGGGTCACGCAAGCCGCCGTGTGCAGCGTGGTCGATCTGGCCGAGACGCGCACGGTCGCTGCCATGGCGGCGCTCGAAGGCCGCTACGGCAGCGGGGTCACCACCCGGACGTGGCAGACCGTGCTCAAAATCGCGGAGCTGTAGACCATGCCACGCTCCCCCCAATGAGGCGGCGACCAGCCCGGCGATCCGGGGTTGGGCGGTGAGGCCCGGCTGGTCGACCAGCTGCACACGGGCGATGAACCGGCGCGAGAGGCGGCCATCAAGGCGCTGGCCCAGATCGCGTTCCGGCCGGTGGTGGTCAACGGGTTCGTGATGACCGAGTACCCGCTGATCGCCGGTGATCTGGCGCAGATCGTGATCGATGACCTGGCGTAACAGCTGCCCGTCAGGCGATCTCGACGGCCATAGCGACAGCCTCGCCGCCGCCGAGGCACAGGGCCGCGATGCCCCGCTCCAGACCGCGGGCGCGCAGCGCGTGCACCAGCGTCACCAGGATGCGGGCACCGCTCGCGCCGATGGGGTGGCCCAGCGCGATGGCACCGCCGTTGACGTTCACGCGGTCCCAATCCCAGCGGTGACCGTTGGCCTCAAGCTCGCGGACGTTGGCCAGCACCTGCGCGGCGAACGCCTCATTCAGCTCGATCAGGTCCACGTCGTCCATGGTCCAGCCGACCTTGTCAAGCAGGCGCGGCAGGGCCTTGGCGGGTGCCGCGAAGATGTACTTCGGGTCGACAGCGGCCTGCGCGTAGCCGACCACACGGGCCAGCGGTTCCGCGCCGAGTTCCTCAGCATGGGCCGCTGAGGCGAGCACGAGGGCGGCTGCGCCATCGTTCAGACCGGGGGCGTTGCCCGCCGTCACACGGCCATCCGGGCGGAAGGCGGGCCGCAGCCCGGCCAGCGCCTCGGCGGAGGTATCCGGGCGGGGACCCTCGTCGGCGGTGACGGTGTGCTCGCCGCGCCGGGTGCGCACGGTCACCGGCAGGATCTCGGCCTCGAACGCGCCCGACTCCTGTGCGGCCACAGCCCGCTGATGGCTGCGCAGTGCCAGATCGTCCATCTGCTCCCGGGTGACCTCAAACTCCTCAGCGATGAATTCGGCCGCATCGCCCATGGCCCACTCTTCGATGCTGCACCACAGGCCGTCGACGCGGTTGGCGTCCTCCAGGTGCACATCGCCGTACTTGCGGCCGCCGCGCACCTCCCGCACCAGGTGCGGCGCGTGCGTCATGCTTTCCATGCCGCCCGCCACGATCAGCCGAGCGTCCCCCGCCCGGATCGCGCCAGCGCCCAGCATAACGGCCTTCAGGCCGGAGCCGCAGACCTTGTTCACGGTCAGGGCGCTGGTGGTGCCGGGCAGCCCCGCCCCGATGGCGGCCTGCCGGGCCGGAGCCTGTCCGGCACCCGCCTGCACGACCTGCCCGAGGATCACTTCGTCAATGGGGGCCTCGCCGGTGTTCGCCCGTCCGGCCGCCTCCCGCACGACCAGCGCGCCGAGATCCGTGGCTGAATGGGGGGCCAGCGCACCAAGCATCTTGCCGATCGGGGTGCGCACGGCACTCAGGATGACCGGGGTGTTCCCGTTGGTTGTCATGGTGTCTCCTATGGAATGTAGGTTTGTGTTTGACAATTGTACGCGCGCAAAACCATTTTCCACTACAATAAGATCGACGTTTGCATCAATAGGACTGTATGTTATAGTCTTCGTTATGTACGACATTAAGGACAAGAAGCAACACATTCTGGTCGTCGAGGACGATACGGACCTGCTCAACGGCATTGCTGAGCTGCTGACCATCAACGAGTTTGATGTGTCCACGGCGACCCATGGCCGTGAAGGGTTGGACGCGCTGCGGCGCATGACCCACCCACCGGACCTGATCATCTCCGACATCTACATGCCCGTCATGGACGGCTTTGAGTTTCTTGAACGGGTGCGCCAGCGTACCGACTGGATCGGCGTGCCCTTCATTTTCCTGACGGCGCGCGGCTCCAAGCAGGATATCCACGAGGGGTTCGTTCGCGGGGCCGAAGACTACATTGTCAAGCCCTTTGAGTTCAACGATCTGGTGATGCGGGTGCGCTCCCGCCTGGACCGCCACGCACAGCTGCGGGCCTTGCAGTCCTCTCAATTAGACCAGATCCGGCAGCGCATTCTTACCGTGATCAACCACGAGGTGCGCACCCCGCTGAGCTATATCGTCGCCTACGCCGACATGCTGGCCAATGACCCCACCCTGCCGGACTCCGAGACGCTGCGCCAATACGTGACCGGCATCCAGCTGGGCACGGAGCGCCTGCACCGCCTCACCGAGACCTTCCTGGTGTTGGCCGAGCTGGAAAGCGGCACGGGCGAGCACGTCTACGAGCTGCGCTCCGAACCGATCCTCGCGTTGGATGGCATCGTGACGGCGGCGTTGGGCAACATCCAGACCACGGTGGACAGCAGCGGGGCCTCGGTCCGCGTTGAACTGGCCTCCGACCTGCCTGCTGTGCGCGGCGACCGCGTCTATCTGGAGTTGGCCGTGCGCCACGTGTTGGACAACGCGATCAAGTTCTCACGCGGGCAGGATGATCCGGCCGTGTGGGTGCGCATTGAGGCCAACGGCGACTACGTCGCCATCGTTGTGCGCGATCAGGGCCGGGGCATCAACCCGGATTTGACCAACCGCCTGTTCGATATGTTCTACCAGGCCGACCGCGAATCGTTTGAGCAGCAGGGCATCGGCGCGGGCTTGAGCATCGTGCGCCATGTGATGAACCTGCACAAAGGCGATGTGCAGATCGAGAGCGCGCCCGGCGAGGGCACGACGGTCATGCTGCTGCTGCCCGCCGTCCCCCCACCGGAGGGCGGTTAGCGCTACTCCTCGGTCAGCTCGATCAGGCCGTAGAGCTCGAATTCTGGCTGGCCGGTCTGGCGGATCAGGAGCATGATCTCCTCGTCGTCCTGCCAGCCGGCGGTGCGCAGCGCCCCAGCGATGACAATGCCCGCGCCGCAGCACGTCTCCACCTCATACCCCAGCAGATCGCTGAAGTCCTCATCCCAGGTGTCCGTCTCGTAGTCAAGGCGGCCTGTTTCCCCCACGGCCAGATCGGGCGTGCTGCGCTCCTGCAGGAGGGCGGTCGCCTCAGCCGGGGTGAGCTGGTCGGGCTCACCGACCACCGTGAAGGCTGTGCCCATCAGGGATTGCAATGTGCTGAAGTCCTGCCGCTCCACCAGATCGGTCACATCGTCGATGAAGGTGGCCAGCGCCTCGTTGTAAGCGCCCAGATCGACCTCGGTAGCCGTCGCTGTGATCGTCGGCTCGGCGGTGGTTTCTGCTGTTGGGGTGGCGGTCGGCGCGGCACCCGGATCGGCGAAGCCCTGCGGCACCTGCAGCACGGCGTGCCACACGTAGCTGCCGTCGTTTTCCCGGGCGATGATGACCATCACGTCCGTTTCACCCGCCGGGCCCCACCCTTGGAAGGGAATCGCGGCGACGGCGTTGGCCGCCCACAAGCCCAACGGATCCTGACCGCCGAGGTAGCCTGTCGTATCCGCGCCCAATTCAAACGTGATGAAGGCATCCGGCGGCAGAATCCCCTCGCGCAGAGTCGTCACGGCCTCGGCGGGCGGTGAGATCTCCACGCCTTGCGACTGGTATACCGCGATCACAAAGGGGTCGTCCACGTAGTCGGTGAGGGCGTCGTAATCACGACTCACGATGGCATCCAGCAGCTCTTCACGAAACTCGGTGAAGGTTTGGTCTTCGTCCGGCCCATCGGAGCTCTCCGGGATGGCGGTCGGTGCGGGGGTGGTGGTCGGTTCGGCGGTGGGTGCGGCCGGGGCTGATTTCAACGGCGGCGCGGACGCCGCAGGCGGGGATGGCGGTACGTAGGTTGTTTCGGCGGCTGTTGCATAGAAGGG